>JACOTQ010000008.1:0-8285 GCA_016178255.1 Candidatus Colwelliibacteriota bacterium
ATCAAACGATTGTATTATTCAAAAGGGTATTCGCTGCTCGACGCCGAAGACGTTTTGAAATCATTCAATATAGAGATTGTGTTGGTGCAATAATTAGAAAAGCGGCCATGCAATATTATTTGCCTAGCCGCTTTCGAGTCCGATAGAATTAAGAAATCAGGCCAAAGAGAGCAAGGATTTAAGCGCCTCTATCTCTTGCGTCATCTCTCGTTTAGACAGCCTGTTCTTATCGAAGATGTCCTTTTCAAATATCTGCGTCTTTTGGTAGAGTTCGTCACCAAACTGGCGCTGAAGCAAGTGATAATGGACATGATCAACCTTATAATCACTCTGAGGAAGAAACGGGCGGCAGTCTTGCCTGACATCGCATCCCATACCGCGTGAAGTTGCCCGAATCTTTTCCTGGAATTCAATTACCGTCTCAAACAACTCATGCCGCTCTTCCGGCGCCAACTCTGATGGTAATTCAACGTGACGCTTAGGAATTACGAGCAAATGATGTGGCACCAACATAGGGTTGCTGGGCATAATATACACGCGCTTACGTTCTACAAGAACTCGTTGTCGGTTTTCATCAACCGAGCAGAATGGGCAAGCATTCAAAGAGGTCCGTGCCCGCAGTATTTCTCTTATCATATAACTTCAAAATCCCAGGATTTACTTGCACGGTAAATTCCAGGATGAATTATGAATAATTTAAGGAACGTCCGTAGTTTGCCACAAGTAGCGCAACCTGTCAATGTCGCCGAAGCTTACCCAACCCGCGTTAAAATCGGCTCGCGGTCTTTGCTGTCGATATCAGGCGAAATTAGATTTGCGTGAAGATGAGTTACCGAAGCGCCGGTATAGGAGGTGTCGCCAAATCGCAGGTAGAAAGTTCCTCCCGCGATAGACCTCTTTTTTGCTTCCACCCGGACAAGCTCTAAGAGTTCGCTCCACGCTTCAGGTAAAACATCAACGATGGCCTCAATGTGCCTTTTATGGATGAGTAGAATATGATGCTTCGCGCCCTTGTACGGATACATATTGTCCGTAAGAATCCAGTACCGGCCATCCGTGACGATGGGTTTTTTATGATAGCGCCCTAGATGCTCCGGACAAAACGGGCACACACCGTCATCTTTGATTCTATCTATCACTTGCTTATAGACACCGTCCGGCCGGTTAGCGGTGTTTTCCAGATTTACAAATGACTTGTTCATAATTTAAATCGGCGTCGGGATAAACATTTTAGGGTGCGGCTCGTAATCAGTTAGCGTAAAGTGCTCCGGCCTAAAATCAAAGATGTCTTTGACCGACGGGTCGAGCGTAACTGTCGGCAATTTCTTTGGCTCTCGCGCAAGTAATTCTTTTACTTTTTCATACTGGCTTTCATAAATATGAATATCGGAAAAGGTGTATATGACGTCCTTGAGCGTATAACCGAGAATCTGCGCTAACATCATCCCGAACGCCGCATATTGGATGATGTTAAACGGAACGCCTACCGGAAAATCGGCGCTTCTTTGAAAATGGTGAATAGTGATTTCTTTTGTCTCCGGAAAAGCGAGCACGTGTATCCAGCCATGACAGGGCGCCACCACGACTTTTCTTACAAGCCCCGTGTGCTGGAGCGTATACTGCGGAATCCACGGAGAGATAAAATGAGTGCGCAGATAAGGCCTCTCTTTGATTTGTTGTACCAGATGTTTTATCTGATTGAACGGCTCCCCTTCTTTGGTCGGAAAAGTCGCCCAGGCCGCTCCGTACGAACCATCGCCCAAGTCTCCTTCCGGAAGTCCAAAAATATCACACTTCTCTTTCGTCACCCATGGTTTCCACCATTTGCAGCCGAATTTTTCAAGTTCCGCTTGAGTACGCGCTCCGTTTAAGAACGCGATGTGCTCGGCAATCGCGCCCGAAAACATGCCACCAGAGAGGTCTCGCTCGGTAATAACTGGAAATCCGTTGCCCAGAGAGTAGCGCAATTGCTGGCCCACGAGCATTTTCGCTTTTTCACCGTGAATAGGTAATACCTCAATGCCTTCTTCAAATATCTTCCGGAGCAGGTTCTGGTATTGAGCGTCGGCAGTGCGTTCGCCGTATAAGTTCATGGATTTATTATTCCATGTAGCACAGACTGCGGTCAAGATTCTCTCTGCGGCTAATGAATCCTCTCCTTCTTTTCTTTGAGGAAAGCTCTCCATTGTTCAAGAAACTCCACGAATATTTGAAGAGGCGCTTCAATTAGAAAATTAAAGAGAAACACTATCGCGTTATACCGGATAAGTTGATTTGAAAGCCACTTCCCAACTTGCACTATAGGTAGAAAAAGGAAATCAATAAGGCTCGAGATAAACCCGGTCTTTACCTCCCCTACCATCAATTCTCTCCCGCGACTCTGTATCTTAGTCCCGGCAAAAGAAACTAAAGAAATAAACATAGCAAAAACAACAATGGAAAATGGACCGAAGTGCGCCCGGTACAACATCCACGACAATAGCCAGAAAGAAAACAAAAAACTCAAGAAGTAAAACACATCCAAGAAAAGTACCTGTGCGAGCCTTTTCTTGCGAGGAATGGCAAGATAATAAGTTTGTCGGTTATTTGCGTCCATGAGTTTCAAAACGCCATGCTTAACATCTTGCAAATTTGGAGCGGAAGTAAGTTTAACGCTCAAAAGAAGAATCATCATAAGCAACGGCGGGGCAACAATGCTCAAAGCAATGGCCGTATAGTTTAAAGAGCCGTGGAAATATCTATCAACGGGGATTTCAAGCGCTAGAACAAATAAAACCTTGGTCACAAATATGGAAATGGTGCTATAGAGGGCAGCTCTCCCTACTTTCCCTTTTAACTTTGCCAAACGCGATTTATAGGCTAAATCAATCTTTTCTTCCAAGCTGCCTCCGCTAACAATCTTGGTAAAATTTTCCGGATCTTCGGAGATAACATCGCTAAGAATGAGATAAAGCGTATCGTATTGCTCGGCAATTCGGTAGAAACTTTCAGATAATGGATGTTTTAGAACCTTGCCGATAACGGCCTGTATACCGATAATATCGGATGAGATAGATTGTATGGACTCGTTGCTGGGGGCACGCCAGTCAGGATAAAGTCTCTCCAAAAGATGGTAAGTGAGCACTGGGTCATCCATTTTAAAAAGAGCTCGATGAACCCCGAGGTATATCTGTAATTTTCTCTCGTCTTCGGAGATTAATCCCTTATTTTCCTCCCGCAACTCAAGTTTATTAATGAAGTCCTGGGCCATATATTCAATCAGATTCACTTCTCTGATGTGCGGGTCAAGCGCTATCTCAATTTCATAAGAGGCTACTTGCAAAAGCCAGTTTTCAATCTTTCTGGCTCTCCTTTGAAAAAGACTTTTCTCGATTAGAAATATGTACTTATTAAGAATCGTCTGAATCTCGTCAACTTTTACCGATGGAATACGGCCATTAGGGAAATGCCCCCCCCTGATGAGTTCCGCTATGAAATTGAAAATATGCTCGCGGCCAGCTACGCCAACCAACAGCCCCCTTTTAAGAAGCGTCCTTCTTTTCAAGATTCTCTCAATAACCGTTTTGCGCAGCAAGTGCTCTTCTTTCCAATCAACAACGCTCCTTATCTTTTCGTAGAAAGAAGCGACCCTCGCCGCAACCTCATCAACGGTTATAACCTCGGCAAGATTGCCGATATTAAGCTCCTGTTTCCAAGTCTTATAAGACTCTATTAAGCTTTGTAGGTCCGCTGGCAGTTCAGTCATAAAGGCAATATATACGGTATTCCTTGTTTGTCCAAAAAGTCAACTTTGCGAAAATCAAAGTTTCTCTAAAATCACGAAACTGTAATCATAGGGATTTTCGACGTCTGCCTTGAAATCAGCCCTCGTAAGCTCGCGCCAATCCTTCAAATCGAAATCCGGGAAATAAGCATCGCCTTCAAAATCATGATTTATAAACGTGAGGTATAACCTTCCCGCAACCGGCATAAACTGTTTATAGACTGAAGCGCCGCCGATAACCATTATCTCTTCGCTTTTGCCAGCCGCAACAATAGCTTCTTCTATTGAGTGAGCAATGACACAGCCTGGTATATTTTCGGGTTCCCGACTAAGCACAATGTTCAGACGATTGGGAAGCGGCCGCCCGATAGAATCGTATGTATTTTTTCCCATTATAATGGGCTTGTGAGCGGTAAGCTCTTTGAAGTGCCGCATATCCGCCGGCATACGCCAAGGCAGAGTATTTTTTATGCCAATCACTTTATTGTTTCCTAAAGCGGCGATTAGAGAAATTACCATAAAATTTAAGAGACAAAATGGCCCCGCAGGGGAAGTCTGTGCAAGACACTAAACACACCTGCTATATCCGCAACTCTTACAACTGATACAACCTTCCGCCATGGTAAGCGGTGAGTCGCATTCCGGGCATCCGGGCATAAAACCGTAGTCAGCCATGGCCCTCGCGGCGTTCACTGGCGCTTCCGAATTAAGAGAGAGATTTGACTTGGCGGCAACCCCAACTTTCAGTGAATTCTGCTCAAGTAGCGAATCGTTCAAACTACCATTATTACCACTTACATGCTCTTCCAAAATCTGGCCAATGCCGTCGGGTAAAGAAAGTATTGTTCCTCGTGGGGTCATAATCGGCATCGGGCCGCGGATGCCTTTTAGGTAACTTATAATCTCCTCCACCTTGACCCCGGAACGAAGCGCCAATGAAATCAATCGACAAATCGCTTCAGATTGTTCCTGGAAAAACCCGCCTGTTTTTCCAATCGTCGCGAAAACTTCAAACGGAACCCCCTTCTCATCATTATTCACAGTCACATAGAGATTCCCATAACCAGTTTTCGCTTTATAAGTTCTACCGGACAAAGAGTCTGGCCTTACGCGAGGTTCAAGACGTCCTTCATCAATAGCAAGATTTAATGATTCCTTTCTCCTCACGGCATCACCGGTGGTAGAGGCAATATTCTCCCCCGTCCCCAAGTTCAGTATTTGTATATTTCTACTGCCGTCACGATAAACGGTGCAACTCTTGCAACCTGTCTGCCAAGCTTTGAAATAAACTTGTTTTACATCGTCTTTAGTAGCCGAGTTAGAGAAATTGACCGTCTTTGAGATGGAGTTATCCACATGCTTCTGAAAGGCGGCCTGCATATTCACATGGTCAATGCCAGACATATCCATAGAAATCACAAATGTGTCGCGCAAATCTTGCGGCAAATCAGTTAAATGCTGAATGCTTCCCGTCTTTACAATCTCTTCCTTCACCCTGGCGATAGTGGCTTCATTAAACCTTCGCTTGTGTAGTTCTTTTTCAAAATGTCGGTTCAAATATTGATACTGAAGGCCATCTTTGTCCTGCTTGATGTAAGCTAAAGCGAAGTTCGGCTCTACGCCGGAGGAAGTGTCGTACATCATGGATATTGACCCCGTTTGGGCAACTGTCGTCAAAGCCGCGTTTCTCATTTTCACCTCCTTCTTCGGGAAAATGCTTAAATGAATGTTCGGAAAAACGCCCTTCTCTTTGGCAAGCTGCTGCGACATTTCGTGGGCTGACTTCGTTATAAAGCTCATTACTTTCTCGCCCATCTTAATGCCTTCTGCCGAGTTGTACTTAATACTTAATTGATAAAGCATGTCGGCAAATCCCATTATTCCCAACCCTATCCGGCGGTCTTTACGGGCAAGTTCCGTCACTTGTGGAACCGGAAAATCAAACCTATCTATAACGTTATCCAACATCCTCGTGGCCGTCTTAGTCACAAATCTAAGCCTGGGCCAATCAATCCTGCCATCTTTAACAAACTCGGCCAGGTTGATAGAGCCTAAATTACAATTATCATACGCGTGAAGGAATTGTTCGCCACAAGGGTTAGAACATTCAATTTTACCCAAACCCGGCAAAGGATTTGTTTTATTTATGGTATCAATAAAAACTATTCCCGGTTCTCCGTTTAGCCAAGCATAATGCACAATCTCATCAAGCATTTGTCCGGCGGTTATATCCAGCTCCTCATAACCGTAAACGCTGCCGTTAGGGTGCCTTAATATTTTTCTGGGTTTCATCTTTTCTCCACGCCAGACTCCATACCAAAGCTTGTCTGGTTCTTCCATGGCCATCTTCATAAATTCATCGGTTACTTTAACCGAAATGTTAAAGTTTCTTATTTCTCCCTCAACCTGCTTGGAACGGATGAAATCAATTATGTCAGGATTATCAACGCTCATCATAGCCATATTAGCTCCATGCCTACCTTGCTGTTTAATAGTGCCGAAAGCTTCGTTGTAAACTTTCAAAAAGGAAACTGCTCCCGAAGAAACTCCACGAGATTTTTTAGTAGCGGCCATTGCCGGACGAAGCTCATCTAACGAGAAGCCTAAGCCCGCCCCAGCCTGTTGTAGGAGCGCCGCGTCCTTCAAAGTTTGAAAAATACTTTCCATTGGGTCATTAATCGGCAGAACAATGCAATTAGCAATTAAAGCAGTGCTGGAACCGGCGTTAGTCAGAGTGCGCCCAGCCGGAGTAAATTCTTTAGTGGAGTTCTCTGAAAACGACTGGTTAACCAATTCGTCTCTGTTTCTGGTCACTTTTTTCGGCATAATTCTAATTCTTTTGTTTTGGGACGACTCTTTTTAAAAATTGTAGCACGCCGGATACTATTGTTGTGGATAACTTTGCTAAGCTACCTGACAAACTGCATTAAACCTCTTATACAAAGAGCCGGCACTCTGGCAAAGCCGGTTTGACAAGATTCTTACCTCTTCTTTTTTCTAATAAAAGTTGGTATGTCCCAAATTTCATCGTTTTTTCTATTCGATTCTAAACTTTCCTTATTCTCTTTTTCTTCTTTCTTATCATCCCCGAGCGGGTTTCCAACTTCATCAGCTTTCAAAATAGGCTTTACGACGTGTGAACCGCCAAAAAGGTTCAGAGAATCATCGCGCCTGGATAAACCATTAAAACCGGTGGCGACAAGCACGACTTTAATCTGCCCAGGCTTAAGTTTTCTATCATTATAGGCTCCGAAGATTATTTTCGCCCCCGGGTCGACGTTCTCGGTGATAAGCTTCGCGATTTCGCTTATTTCCATCATTTTGAGGTCTCTTCCGCCAGCGATACAAAACAAAACTCCTTTAGCCCCGTCAATGGAAGTCTCAAGTAAGGGGGAGTTAAGCGCCAAAGCCGCCGCTTTAATGGAACGGTCTTTGCCTTCAGCGACACCAGTACCGACAACTGCTGTCCCGGATTCTGCCATAATCGCTCTCACATCCGCAAAATCAACATTTACAAGGCCAGCCGAGGCTATAACTTCGGTCACCCCTGTTACCGCGCTTTTTAAGATGTCGTCAATTTTTTCGAAAGCTTTTACTACTGGGGTGTTATTATCAATAACACTAAAAATCCTATCGTTTGGTATGACAAGAAGCGTATCTACCTTATCTTTGAGTCTTAAAAGCCCTTCTTCAGCAATTCTGATTCTCGTGGAACCCTCAAAGCTAAATGGCTTTGTAACAACAGCAACCGTAAGCGCTCCAGTCTCTTTAGCTATTTCGGCGATAACCGGCGTTGCTCCAGTTCCCGTACCTCCGCCGAAACCAGCTGTAAGAAAAATCATGTCGGCGCCTTTCAAGGCATCAGCAATATCAGCATGATTCTCCTCCGCGGCCTGACGCCCCAGTTCGGGATTCATCCCGGCCCCTAACCCACGGGTTGCAATCCTGCCAATATATATTTTCTGTTTAGCATTGCAATGCTCAAGGTCTTGGGCATCCGTATTAACAGCTATAAAATCGACGCCTCTTATAAAATCGACGCCCATTCTCGTAATAACGTTTCCGCCACCGCCGCCAATACCAACTACCTTAATGCTAACGTTATGCTTGCTTTTCAAAGTCGGCGCGTGGTCCTTTGGTTTTCTGATTCTTTTTCTCTTCATGGCCTAAGTCTAAGGTAGCAAATTCTTTAAAAACCTCAATGCAATATTACCATTAAGAAGCTGTCTCTGGGGATGCAATTCACGGCTCCAGAGAAGTAAACCTAAAACAGACGCGTATTCGGGCAACTCCAGGATATCGACGGCCCCGTCGTTGCTCGAATGAAACAGCTCCGTGGATGGCAGGCCTATTTGAGCCGACAATTTAAGCTCATCCCTAAACAATTCAACCATCCCCGGGAGTTTAGCACCTCCGCCTGATATCACTACTCCGCCCGGCAGTCGCCCCGCTTTAGCTATCGACCTTAATTCATTATTAATAAGGTCGCAAATTTCAGCAAGACGGGATTCGATTATCTCGG
>JACOTQ010000008.1:8342-11726 GCA_016178255.1 Candidatus Colwelliibacteriota bacterium
TCGGCGACATATTTCCGAGACGGAGCTCCTTTCAGATTTACATCTATTTTCTTGAGGTCGATGCTTTCTTTTCCGGTTACTTCCCTGGCAATGGAATAGCCGTAGGATATTTTTAGTTTCTCCGCTGCTTCAACCGGAATCTTCAACGCAACGGCTAAGTCGTTTGTAACGTGCCCCGCGCCAACAGGGAAAACAGTTGTGTGTAAAAGCTTGTTCTCTTCGTAAACCGCGGTACCGGTTGTACCATAACCAATATCAACCAAGACGACTCCCAATTCTTTCTGACTTTTAGACAAGACCGATATTGCCGATGACAGCGGATTGAAAATCAAGCCTGAAACGCTTCCTCCGGCCAGTTCCACGCACTTAGTCAGGTTCTTCACGGTCGGACCGAAAGCGTCAATAATTACGCTTACTACCTCAAGCCTCGCGCCTACCATCCCCAAAACATCTCTGATATCGCCTATTCCGTCAACTATAAACTCCCTCGTAATCGCGTGAAGTATCATTCTGTTAGACGGGAGATTTATCGCTTCAGATGCTTGAATGGCTCTCAAAACATCATCGCGATGAATTTCCGAATTGGCCCTTGAAACGGCGACTATTCCTCTTGAGATTTGACTCCTGACATCCGCGCCGCCAATGCTTAAATATATGTTGGACGGCGCGGTTTTTGAAAAACTTCTTATCTCTTGCAAAACGGAGTTAATAGCGGAAGCGGCGTCTTCCATATCGATAACCACCCCCTTCCTTAGCCCCTTAGAGGGGCTTTCCACTGAATACAATAAAGATATCTTGCCTGAACCGTTAAGCTCTCCAACAACGGCTTTTATGGACCCCGAACCTATATCTAAACCCAGAATTTGGTTTTTTGCCATTCTAAAATCTTTTTCTCTAACTTTTCCATTCTCATTCTATCACCTTTCTTCTTGTGGTCGAATCCCATTAGGTGAAGGACTCCGTGAATCAGCATGTATTCTTTACTTTCATGGTGACGCTTGATATAAGCAAGGTCTAAATAAATTTCCCCGAGGTGACGGGGAAATTTACTCCCCGGCAATCGCGGGAAATCTTTTGGAGTCTCGAATGCCAAAACGTTGGTGGAAAATTTCTTGCCCCGGAATTTCCAGTTAAGCGACTTCATTATTTTAGCATCAACAAAATTCACATCAAGAGCGGCGCCCTTATTCCCCAAGAACCGAAGCACATCTTTGGCAAGTTCGCGAAGCTTTTTTGCTTCTAAGCTTCGGCTTATTTTCATCTTTCTATCTAATGAGCTTCCTTACGATTTCGCTTACCGTCCCAGCCTCCGCCCGGCCTTTCAATTCCTTCATCGCTTCTTTCATCACAGTTCCAAAATCTCTTGTTCCGGAATCAATTACTTTTCTAATCGCGCCTTCAATTTCTTTTAAGTCAATCTCCGGCGGCAAATATGATTTTATTAAGTTGAGCTCGGCAAGCTCCTTCTCGCCTAAATCATTCCTTCCGCTTTTCAAGTAAATATCGGCGGCTTCCCTCCTTTTCTTGGCTTCTTTTCTTAAGACCTCCACAATCTCCTCATCAGTCAAACCGCTTTCTTGAGCTCTTTTCTCGATTTCTCTGTTTTTGAGACTCGATAAAAGCATTCTCAAAACACCGACCCCGAAAGAATCGGCCGATTTTAACGAAGATTTCACATCGTCTTGAATTTTATCCTTTAAAGACACCTTAAAGTAAAAGCGCTCTAAGCCAAGCCCATCCGCCTCGCCTTTTTAAGCTCAACGGCTTTCTTAGCCTTATACAGGGCTGACTGGCGCCTTTTGTTTTTCGTCACTCGTCGCTTGGTGAAACGTCTTTTTTTAACCTCGCGCAAAACCCCGCTTTGCTGAATTTTTTTGCCAAACCGGTAAATAAGCGCGTTAGGCGACTCGCCGTCTTTTTTTCTAATTGTTACTCCCATTTTTGATTATTTATAATTAGTAGCTACCAGGTACCGATGGTTCCTTCTGTCATTGGTTTTATTTTGATTTATTTGATTCTAAAATTCTGTTTTTGATTGCTTCAAGCGGCTCATTCGGCGGGTTATGAACAACCGAATGCAACGACCCTCCGCCATCCCCCTCAAACCTCGGAATAATATGGACATGGAGGTGGTCCACCGACTGTCCGCTTATTCTACCGTGATTAATGCCGATTGTAAATCCTGCCGGATTTAAGGCTTTTTGGAGCATCGCGGTTGAATTTTTCACTGCTCCGAAAAAATCCCCTAAAGAGGAGTCGGGAATCTCAAGTAAATTTTGCGCGTGTTCCTTTGGCACAACGACAGTATGCCCCATGGAGATGGGATTTATATCCAAGAATGATACCGCTGACACGTCTTCGTAAATAACGTGGCTTGGAATAAGTTTGTTCGCTATCTTGCAAAAAAGGCACTCCATATTTTACTTGAGTCTCTTCTTAACCTCATCGACTATTTTTGAAAGCGGAATTAACTCCTGCACGCCGGTTTCCATACTCCTTAGAATAATACTCTCCTCGTAGGCCTCTTTTTGGCCGAAAATGAGCGCCATCGGAGACTTCGCCTTGGACGCTCTTTCGAGTTGCGCGGAGAGAGAGTCTTTCCCTAAAACTTCCACTATAGGCAGGTTCTCGCGCCTGAATTCTTCAATCAAAGCCAAACCCTTCCTTTTGGTGACATCGCCCACGTGAATAAGGAAAACTTTACTCTTCCCCTTCTGGATGCCGCTGCTGTTTTCGGCGCTTAAAATCTCTACTATCCTCTCAATACCCATTGCCACGCCTACCGCTTTTGTATCCCGTCCGCCCAGTATTTCAGTTAAATAATCATAGCGTCCTCCGGCAGCTAAGGCCAGTTCATTCCCGTCCGTAAAAATCTCAAAAACAGTCCGGTTATAGTAATCCAATCCACGAACCAAACGAGGGTTAAGAGCGTAGGGAATTTTAACTTCGTCCAAGAATTCTAACGCTTCCCTGAAATGACTTTTACAAGCCGAGCACAGACTGTCAAGAATACTGGGAGCGTTCAATTTAGCCGGCTTACAAATTTCGTTTTTACAATCAAGGAGGCGAAGCGGATTCTTCTCGAGACGCCTCACGCAATCACGGCATAGCTTCTGTTTTTTATAGTAGTCAATAAGTTTCTTGCGATAGTTAGGCCTGCAAGCGCGACAACCAATGCTGTTTATCTGAACAACCAGGTCTTTTATCTTCGCTTCCTGCAAAAAACGGTACGCCGCTATGATTATCTGGGCGTCATAAATCGGGTCGCTTTCGCCCCCTACAATTTCAAAGCCCAACTGATTGAATTGCCGAAACCGACCGGCTTGAGGCTTCTCGTGCCTGAAGACTGGCCCAAAGTAATAAAGCTTCAACGGCTGAGGCAAC
>JACOTQ010000035.1 GCA_016178255.1 Candidatus Colwelliibacteriota bacterium
TATGAGCTTATCGCGGGAGAGAGAAGGCTTATGGCCTCAAAGCTTCTGGGGCTTTATACCGTTCCGGTGATCATAAGAAAACCATCCCTTGAGAGGGAGAAATTGGAGTTGGCTGTTATTGAAAATGTCCAGCGAGCTGACCTAAATCCCATCGAGACGGCAAGAGCTTTTGCCAAACTCCAAGACGAGTTCAAATTAACTCAAAGGGAAATCGCCGCCAAGCTCGGAAAAAGCCGCGAAGCGATTTCAAACAGCGTCCGTCTCTTAGGTTTGCCTTCAGAAATACAGGCCGCGTTGGCTGAAGGCAAACTAAGCGAGAGTCAGGCAAGACTGCTCCTCGGGGTTCCCGATATCGGGAAGCAAAAGAAGATTTTCGATGAGATAATGAGGGACAACCTTAGCGTAAGAGCAATCCGTCTGCGCGTTAAGGGTCTTTCTTCCGCGGAAATGCCTGAAGTCGCGGAGATAGCAGTGTCCATGAACCCGGCGCTTACAGCTTTAAAAGAACGTCTGGAAGAGTTTTTCGGCACTAATATAGACCTGGACCAAAGAGGTGTTGGCGGTAAAATCACAATCAATTTTTACTCCCCGGAAGAGCTTAGCGTTATTGTGGAAAAACTCCTTAAACAAAGCGATAATCAATCTCCTCAATCTCTTTGATACTTTTAAGCTTAAGTATTATTTTAAGTATTTTGCCCTTGTCGTCCGTATCGCATTTGATTCTCATGGCATGGAATTTACCGTGCCCTCTGGGCACTGAATTAATGCTTATGATTTTAACGTGAGAACGTGATATAACCCCGGCTACGTCTTTAAAGACGCCCATTCTGTCATCAGCGGTTATCTTCAATTCGATAATCTTCTTTTTCTCTTCAAGCATCCATCCTTTATTTTTCAAAGCCGATTTTATTTTATTTTTTGCTCCACCCGTGGCGACAAATTCCAACCAAGAAGCGGAAGGTTTCTTATTCTTCTGGGTTATTATTTCGACTACATCTTGTGAGTGAAGCTTGTAATCCAGCGTGACAATCTTCCCATTTACCTTGGCGCCCACGCAATGGTCGCCAATATCAGTATGTATTTGATAAGCAAAGTCTATCGGGGTTGCTCCTTGAGGCAAATCGACTACCTCTCCTTTGGGAGTAATGGCAAATATTCTATCCTTAAAAAAATCTATTTTGATGGATTCTATGAATTCTTTCGGGTCGGTGAATTCTTTCTGCCAGGAACGCAACTGCTCTACCCAAACAAGCTCTTTTTTATCGGCGATAGAGCTTCTGCGGTTGGCGTAGGCCTTACTGCCCTTTATTTGTTCATATGCCCAATGCGCCGCGATGCCATTTTCCGCTTCGTCATGCATTTCTTTGGTTCTTACTTGGAACTCAACTATCTTTTGGCCCTCACAGATAACAGTAGTGTGAAGGCTACGGTAGCCGTTAGGTTTGGCCATGGCGATATAATCCTTAATGCGACCCGGTATCGGGGTCCAAAGCTTATGGATGATCCCCAGAGCGCCATAACAATCCTCGACGGTTTTAACGACAATTCTCAAGGCAACCAAGTCGTATATTTTGTCGAGGTCCATCTCATAACGCAACAGTTTCTTATAAAGGCTTGAATACCTCTTTGCCCTAAAGTCCATCAAGACGGTGCCGATTCCGGCTCCACGCAAAGCATTTTCCATTATTGGCTGAATCATTCGCAGGTACCTTTCCCTTTCTTCGTAACGGTCCTTGATGTTCTGTAATAGCCATTTATATTCTTTTGGATATAGGTAGGGGAAAGCCATATCTTCAAGTTCACCGCTTAATTTCTGCATCCCTAACCGATAGGCCAGGGGAGCGTATATTTCCATTGTTTCCTGCGCAATCCTTTTCTGTTTCTGCAGAGGCAGCGCCGATAAAGTTTGCATATTATGTCTCCTATCGGCAAGTTTTATAAGGACCACTCTTAAATCTTCGGCCATAGCGAGTATCATTTTTCTTAGAGTCTCCGATTGTTCTTCCCGGCCGCGATATTTAATTCTCCCCAGTTTAGTCACCCCCTCCACGAGGAAAGCGACTTCTTCTCCGAAGTTTTTCTTAATTTCTTCAAGGGTATAGTTTGTGTCTTCGGCGACGTCGTGAAGGAGCCCGGCGGCTACGGTAATTTCGTCAAGCCCCCAATCGGACAAATTTTGAGCGGTCGCTAACGGATGATTAAAATAAGGCCCGCCACTTAATCTGATTTGCCCCGCGTGCGCGGCAATCGCCACTTCGTATGCTTTAAATATAAGAGGGGATTCATTTTTAAGGGCGTCAATTTTCTTCATCTGGCTTCGTTTTAGCGTTTTCTCTGGATTTTGTCCAGTTCATCCCGCGTAACAATTACGATTATAGTGGTACCTTGAGTTAGCCCTAAACCCTTTTTGACGAGCGCCCAACACCCCTTTTCTTTTTCTCTTCTTTTAATATCTCAAGCGCCCTGGGGAGCTCAATCGCGTAAACATTATCTTTCTTCAAAGAACGAAAATCGCCATCGTGGACTATGTAGGGCCCGAACCGGCCAATGCTCGCGGTTATCATTTTCCCGGTATCTGGATGTAAGCCCAACTCTCGCGGCAAACTCAAGTAAGTAAGGGCGTCTGCGAGAGTCACCGAGCCCGGTTCGACGTTCTTAGGAACGCTCGCCCTCTTAGGTTTTGGGTTTTCTTTCGATTTTTGTCCAATCTGAACGTAAGGCCCGAACCGGCCGTTCAAAACAAAAATCGGGAGATTCCGGAAAGCGGGAGCAGCTCATAAAAGTGCCGTTCTTGCCGAGCTTCACAATCATTGGCGAACCGCATTTAGGGCAAATAAATTTTTTTGGAGCGTCGCCGAGGTTGGTCAGCTTCGGTATATCTTCCTTAGACGCAATTTCTTTTGAGAATGGTCCGTAAAAGTCCTTGAGAGTCTTTGCATATTCCCGGGAGCCTTTTGCTATCTCATCAAGTTCATCTTCCATTAAGGCGGTGAAATTATCACTGATATAACTACCAAAATTTTTCTCAACGAAAGTGCTTACAACATCCCCCACATCAGTAGGGTATAGAGTTTTACCGGTTTTTGTCACATACCCGCGGTCAGCTAATGTCTTCATGATTGAAGCGTAAGTTGAAGGTCGGCCGATGCCCCGCTTTTCAAGCTCTTTAATCAGTCCGGCTTCCGTGTAACGGTTGGGGGCCTCGGTTTGTTTTTCTTCCGACACCAAATCAATAAGTTTTAGAGAGTCGTCCGCAGAGACCTTAGGCACTTCAACATCTTCGCCTCGCGCCTCCGGGTCGACCTTGAGCCAGCCATCAAAAAGCAACCTGGAACCAATTACATTGAATTCCGGTATCACCTCTTCCCTAATGTTAGCGGCAATACGGGTTTTGAGAAATAAAGCTTCCTCCATTTGACTCGCGACGGTTCTCTGCCAAATGAGACGATATAGCCTGTTTTGCTCGGGTGTCGAGCCAGCGTTTTCCACAAAGGCGTTCGTCGGGCGTATTGCCTCGTGAGCTTCCTGAGCCAGCTTGCTTTTTGTCTTGTATATCCGCGCTTCCTGATACTTGGTGCCGAATTTTTCCTTAACGAAAGCCAGAATCTGCTCTTGAGACTTGAGGCTAATTGTCGTGGAATCAGTCCGCATATATGTAATTTGCCCCGCCTCATAGAGTTTTTGAGCTGTCGACATCGTACGCGATGGAGAAAAGCCCAAACGAGTTGAAGCTGCTTGTTGTAGGGTGGAAGTAGTGAATGGAGCTCGCGGTAAGCGCTTCGTCTCATTTTCTTTTATGTCCGTAATCCGCCACGTTCCTTTATGCCCCGCCTCAATAATTCGCCTCGCCTCGCTCTCTTCTTTCGGTTCCTCTGCGCAGAGCAGTGTAAGAGTTTCCTTTTTTGCCGTTTCGAAAGTTCCCGTGAGAATCCAAAAATTTTCCGGCTTAAAAGCTCTGATTTCTCTCTCGCGTTCCATGATAATGCGAAGCGCGGGTGATTGAACCCGTCCGGCCGAAAGTCCATAACGGACTTTCTTCCAGATAAGCCCTGACAAA
>JACOTQ010000042.1 GCA_016178255.1 Candidatus Colwelliibacteriota bacterium
GGAATGTCCCAAGGCGGGAGGATTGTCTTCCACGAACAAAAGTATCTACCTGACCCGAAAAGCACTATCTTACTGGTTGGTTATCAAACCGCCGGTTCTTTGGGGCGCCGGATTTTAGATGGCGCGAAATCGGTGAGAATAATGGGCCAAGATGTCCCCGTTAAATGCAGAGTTGTGAACATTTCGGGCTATTCCGCCCACGCTGACCAGAAGGGATTGATGGACTGGCTTTACCCGATGAGAAAAACACTGAAGAAAGTTTTTGTTGTTCAAGGGGATGAAGATGTGAGCCAAAAATTCGCTTCGATTATCGAGGACCGTCTGGCGATTGAGGCTCACGCGCCTAACGAGGGCGATGAAGTTGTGTTATAGTGGATTTACATGGCTCAAAAGAACCATCATCCCAAATATAAAATCTGTGTTTCCGGTGCGGCCGAAACCAGTTATTGCGGACCAGACGCTTTCGCTATGGGTGAGGAGCTCGGCAGGGAAATAACCCGTCATGGCTGTGTTCTTGTCGATGGCGCCACGACTGGATTCCCGTTTTGGGCCGCCAAGGGCGCTAAAGAGGAAAACGGAATCGTAGTGGGGATTTCTCCGGCCGCAAGCGAACATCAGCATATTAAAAATTATAACCTCCCGACTGATTATCATGATTTGATTGTTTACACCGGATTTGATTATTCCGGCAGAAACCTACTTCTTATAAGAGCTGCCGACGCGGTTGTTTTTGGTTGCGGCCGTATGGGTACCATCAATGAATTTACCATCGCATTTGAGGACAAAAAGCCGATTGGAATTCTACAAGGGAGTTGGGAAACCGATGAGCTCTTTAAGGAGCTCATTGAGAAATCTCATCGCGCCACAGAAATGGAGGGCAAGGTGGTTTTTTCCGAAAGTCCAAAAGACTTACTCGACAAACTTGTTGGCATTATAGATAGGGATAAAGCCGACAATGGACGCTGATTTGTTAAAAGGTCGGGAATCTAAAAAATATTCGTGGCAGTAAAAAAGAAACAAAAGCCTGTGGGAGTCGTCACTCATTATTATGGCGATTTGGGCGTGGCGATAGTGAAATTTAAAGTTCCCGTGAAGACGGGGGAGACGATGCAATTCAAAGGGGTGACAACTGATTTTAAGGAGATAATTAAATCGATGCAGTTTAACCACAAGGGCATCGCTTCGGCTAAAAAAGGCCAAGAGGTTGGCGTCAAAGTTAAAAAGAAAGTAAGAGAGGGTGACGAGGTTTGGGAAGTGGTATAAAGAAGTTGTAATGCCCGCGGGGCTTCTTGCGGCTCTAATAATTGGAGCCGGGATGTTTGCCTTGCCTTATGTTTTTTCGGAAGCCGGTTTTGTGACAGGCTTTTTTTATTTAGCGCTCTTTGCCGCGGTTTTCGGGACGGTTCACTTAATGTACGCTGAAGTTATAATCGGGACTAAGGGAGAGCATCGTTTCGTTGGGTACGCCCAGATTTATCTGGGAACAGGCGCGAAGTCGGTATCTGTGGTTACCACCCTTGTGGGGCTCTTGCTAACTCTCGCAATCTACATTATTTTGTCCGTCAGTTTTATAAAATTAGTTTTCCCGGCCATACCTTCAACCGCGGCCGCCATAGCTTTTTGGGCTTTGGGGAGCATGGTCATCGTTTTTTCTCTTAAGAAGCTGGCCATTCTGGAATCCATTGTAACGCCGGCGCTTATCGGGATTGTGCTGATACTTTTTATTTTTGGTGTTAGCGCGGTTGGTACTGTTAGCTTGCCCGGCATATCGGGAAATCTACCAAAACTTTTCCTCCCTTATGGGATTGTTCTTTTTTCGCTCTCTGGAAGAGCCGCGATTTCCTCGGTTAGGGACTATTATCGCAAGAATAAATTGGATGAGGGTAGAATCGGCCAAGCGATTGCTTTAGGAACGATTGTGCCGGCTGTGATATATTTCATTTTTGCCGTTTCGGTTTTCTGGCTTTCTCCAAATGGGGTTAGCTTGGAAAGTGTTTCAGGCCTCGCTTTCATACCGCCCGTACTTTTGGGTTTGGTAGGAATATTGGGCTTTGTATCTATTTGGGATTCTTACTTCTTCCTGTGCTTGGAAGCAAAAGATATTTTTGTTTACGATTTCGGTCTACCGAGCGTTGCGGCGACTGGATTGGCGCTGGCGACCCCGCTCGCGCTTTATTTTTACGGCAACCAGAATCTACTTGGCTTTATGGGCGTTGCCGGAGGAATATTCTTAGCCATCGAGAGTGTGTTGGTTGTTCTTATGCGCAACCGACTGAAGAGAATAGGAGCCTGGGGTTATTTTATAATTACAGTTTTTGTTACAGGGGCTCTTTATGAACTCGCTAAACTGTTTTAGCATTATTCCGAGGCCTCCGTCATTCAATGGATAGGATACAAGCTTCCGAAGCTTGCCATAGAGGTTCGAATCCTCTCGGAGGCACAAGCGATTTAATTTTCAATACCATGCTTCACAATCATCGAACAAAAACTTGGTCTGGCTTTGTTTGTAGCGTCCTCTTTGTTCTGGTTATTAATTAACTTACAAATAAAAATTATGAACTACATTAAACAACACATTACAAAGAAAAACCTTCTCTTTATAGCGATTTTCGCGGTTGTCGGTTTTATCGCCCTCCAAATCCCGGTAGCGCAATTGGAGGGGTCAAAAGTTAAATTTACCGTTTATGACGCATTTGCTCCTATCGCCGGTTCTTTTATCGGGGTTGTTCCAGGAGTCATAGCGGTTTTCTTGATGCAGTTTTTCAACTTCCTGGCGCATGGCGCGAGAATTGAAGACGTAGGAACAATTGTCCGTTTTTTCCCGATGCTTTTCGCCGCGCTTTACTTCGCGAAAAAGGGGAGTTTCAATTTCATCGTTCCCGCCCTCGCAATTTCGGCTTTCGTAGCCCATCCCATTGGCAGAAGCGTTTGGTATTTCTCGCTTTTCTGGACGGTTCCTATGGCTGCCTATTTCCTCCGTGACCGATTTCTTTTCGCGCGAGCTCTCGGAGCGACTCTTACCGCCCA
>JACOTQ010000043.1 GCA_016178255.1 Candidatus Colwelliibacteriota bacterium
CCGTGACCGGTTCAGGATTGGAACCGAGTACATCGTATTCTTTGCAGGAAAGAGTTATGACGCGTCCTTCAGTCGCGGCGTTAACTGACGCGAAATGTGACCATTCTTTTCCGAACCATCTTGATTCCGCGACAACTTTTTCGCCTTTTTCGTTATGACAGTCGGCGCCAATCAACCCATTCTTTATCTTCTTATCAATTTCGCCTCCATTCCTTACCAGGGCCACTTCAGTTCTGCCATAGATGACGGCAATATGGTAGCCGATGGTAAATAAGACTGCCGCTATAAAAAATGTATCCAACAACCAAACGCCTACTGGGTGCTTTTTCATATATATTTACGACAGAATTAATGAATAAGTGACTCTTCGACTTTTAGGCTGGTTTGATTAAACCTCGCTCCGAATTTAGGTTCCAATAAAGTTTTCAAAGAGCCGACCAGTGAACAAATGAAACAATGCCTGGAAAATTTTGTCAACAAAAACACTCTGCTGGTTATCAGAGTGTCTTCGACATAGCCAAGCTATTGGGTATGGTTGTCTTCAGTGCTTCCTGCCCCTCGTAATTGGGTATTCGACTCAGATTTTTCTATCCTGGCTTTGGCGTGGTTTTCCAATTCAATCGACTTCTGAAAACCATACACATGCCAGGCGTAGAAAAGTGTAACGACGGATACCGCGACCACGCAGAACAAGATGTTTTCAAGTTTGTCCCTGGTCGAAAGGGGTTGGACTTTTATACCCAAAGGTTTCTTCAATATTAAGCCTTCGTGCGTCTCGTATTCCGCGTGATTTCCGCCAGGCATAATTCTCACCAGTCTTTTAAATTCTATCATGAGCTTTTACCTAACCATCCCAAAAAGTAATCTTGAGACGGCAAGTTAATTAATAAATAATTGATCCGACCTTGATAAGGTTTTTTAATGCCGCCAAAAGATTGGCTTTTAAAGTATTTTAATGAACACTATTAATGTAGCTTATAAATACAATAAAGTGGTTAATTAGTCAACTGCGGCTAAGAAGCTGTGTAGCCCAACTCTGCAATGGATTTCACTATAGCGTCCTTAGATACTTTGGCCGGGTCGAACTCGAAAGTTCCCCTCTTGTCGTCATAAGAGACCTCCACGGATTTCACCCCGTCCATTTGAGATACAAGCATTTGGATACCTATGGCGCAAGAGCCACAATGCATGCCTTCGATTTTTAAATCTACTTTCTCCATACTAAATAGTATAACTGTGATTGCGATTTTTGACCAGCCTATTTTATAGAGAGTATACTATATGTCCGATCGGTGATGTAGTATACTTATCGTTATTTTACCTTGCTGACGCGAGTGCTCGCGCGATTCTTTTTTCTATTGGTGGAACGTAACGGCTTAAAGCAAGGGAGTTTAAGACAACCGATACTGAACTAAAGGCCATGGCGAAGCCAGCAATCTCCGGCCTCAACGTTGCCTGTGAAAAGCTGAAGAATATTTGTCCTATCTGGCCATAACTCTGGGCGATATAGACTGTCCATTGGGCTGGCACGCCAAAACTCGACTGCGTAACCAGAAAATGCATGCCACCGGCAACCGGAATTGCCAGAACATTATAAATAAAAGCCCAGAAAAGATTTTCCCAAACTTTTTTAATGGTTTTGCCGGAAAGCTGTATGGCGGTAACGACATCTCTTAAGTCGTCTTTTACCAAAATTATTTCTCCCGTCTCAATAGCCACATCGGTTCCGGACCCCACGGCGATGCCGATGTCAGCTTGAGCAAGCGCCGGCGAATCGTTAATGCCATCCCCTGCCATAGCCACAGTTCTACCTCCTTCCTGAAGCTTTTTAATGACGTTGGCCTTGTCCCGCGGCAGGACTTGCGCGAGCACTCTATCAATTCCAACTTGATTAGCAATAGCTTGAGCTGTTTGGGGGTTATCGCCGGTAATCATAACAATCTCCTTGCCCATGCGTTTGAGCTCTTCAATCGCTTCTTTGGCGAACGGTTTTAAAGTATCTGCCATGGCGATGACAGCAACCAGTTTTTTATCAACGGTTTGATAGACAACAGTCTTTGCTTCGTTTTGAAGCTTTTCAACCAAGGACTTTTGAGATTCCTCTATTTTAATTCCTAACGATTCCATGTAAAGGGCGTTGCCTATCGCCACTTCATGGCCATCTACTTTACCGTAAACTCCCATGCCAGGCTTTGATTCGAAATCTTTTACATCAGGCAAGGTACCGAACTTTTCTATTCCTTTTTGAATCACCGCTCTCGCGAGAGGATGTTCGGAGCCAGTCTCGAGGGACGCAGCTAATTTTAAAGCTTCGTCTTCTTTCATATCGCCAGCAGAAACAAGGTCCGTCACCACCGGCTTACCTACCGTAAGGGTTCCCGTTTTATCAAAAGCAATCACCTGGACCTTGTAAGCCTTCTCTAACGCTTCTCCGCCTTTCAAAATAATGCCGAACTTCGCCGCGCGACCGATGCCAACGATTAAGGCAGTCGGGGTCGCGAGCCCCATAGCGCACGGACAGGAAATCACGAGTACCGCGATCATTCTTATGAGCCCAGCGCGGAAAGGCAGTGCCGCCCAGAAATACCAACCGGCGAAAACAAGCACAGAGAGCACGATAACAGCGGGCACAAAGTACTCGCTGATTTTATCAACCAAGTTTTGGATTGGGGCTCTTGAAGCTTGAGCTTCCTCAACCATATTAATGATTTGGTAGAGAAGGGTGTCCTTGCCGACTTTAGTCGCCCTGAATTTTAATAACCCTTCTTGGTTTATAGTCGCGCCTATCACCTCCTCACCGACGGATTTTCCCACCGTTCTTTAGCTTCGAGTTTCAGAAGCTCTTTGATAGCGGCGGAAGCGCGGCCTTTGGCTACAGCTTCAAAGTATCTTCCTAAAACGATGAAAGAAAGAAGCGCGGCGGATGACTCCCAGAAAGGATGGTCGATATTCAAGAATAGAAAACCTATCATTGAATAAAAATAAGCGGCTGAAGTGCCCAAGGCCACGAGAACATCCATATTAGCTGATCCTACCCGTAGTGATGTCCATGAATTCTTATAGAACGTCCAGCCAATCACAAATTGGATTGGCGTTGAAAGAACCCAGTAGAAATAATTTAAGTCTATGCCCCAAAGCTGATGGACATGTTGGAGGTTGAACATATGGACGGCCATATAGAAAATGATAATGGGAGCTGACAATAAAAAGCTCGCGATTACGCGCCGCTTGGATGCCTCTGTGCGTCGGATTTCTATTATCTCTTCTTCTTCGGCGGTAAATCCTTTCTCGTCCGGCCTAATAAGGTCGTAGCCGAGTTTATTTATAAATTCGTCTATTTTTTCTAAAGATATTTTTGATTCATCGAATTCAATAGCGACTTTTTCCGCGCCGTAATTGGCTTTAACAGATGTTACGCCAGGCTGCTTGCTTACCAGCTTATCAATGAGCGTTGAACAAGACGCGCAGTGCATTCCCTTTACTTTCAAGACGAGTTTTGTCATTGGGCCTCTGTTACTAAATTCTTGACCTGGATTTTGCCAATCATATCAAAGTGGGTACGCTTTTTACCATCAACTATTCCTTCGCCGCATGGCACCGAACAATAGAATGGAAAGTCGCCTGCCTGGGTGGCCGTAAATTCAACCGTTATGGTGCTATTGGCTGGCATCCTTTGTGAAACACCGAAAGCGTCTATGGCAAGACCGTGGTCGTAATCGTCTTCATTCACAACAGTTGCGATAACTTTGTCGCCCCGATTGATGTCTATGATTTCCGGCTCAAAACGCCACTCGTTTTTCTTAGCAATAATGGTTACGTGTTTAACTTCTCCTGTTACGATGATGAAATATTTATTCATGATTAAGCTTTAACTTGTATATACTTATTGATTCCCCAACTCAAGAGAATCATCAAAACGAGCGAGGTGAAAAGCTTACCCCACCAACCCATAGTTAAAACTTCGCCGGTATCATCCGTATGCGGTACTGATCCCTCCGCGACTACTTTTACCCAGAAGCTCGCCGTTAAGGCTTCTTCTTGCAATAGTTCTATACCTTCCGGTCTAAATTGGGCGAACACTTTATAGAATCCCGGCGTCGGGAAAGTAGCCATTATATTGACGCGTTCGTCGTCAGTTTGCGCTCCAGATTGCACGCCAGCCGGTTCATCCACATGCGCCTTGGCGATATTCACTATCGCGGGAGCGGTGCCGTGACTCTCCATTCCCCCATCCATCGACTTATCCATTGGATGCGTGTGAATAAATTCCGTGAGGTCTTCCCTAATTATGGTGATGTGCATCAACTCTCCCAAGTATGGCTCGAGATCGATCTCTGCCCCGGTTAAGCTATGCACATCAAATGATAAGAGGTGTTCGTGACCGACCTCTACAGGCTCGGCTATCTCCAAACTAATTTGATATTTGTCAACAATAACATTTCTACCAAGAGAGATTTCTTTTTCAGAAGTAACGCCAGCGCCACCAACCGTAAAGGTAGAGTGGCCGAAGATGTGGTTTTCGCCGCCTCTATTAATTTCTGACCATAGTTTATAAACGCCCGGTTTAAGGAATGTGTAATCTACTTCAAAAATTCCAGGGGTGGCCGTGTGCTGCGGATGTATATGGAAAAATCCGTTCATGTCATCTCTTACTCCTATCACGTGCATAACTTTTTTCTGACTCAATTCAAGGTCGGTAACCGCGGTTGCAGCTGGCTTCTCATTAACAAAAAATTGTAATTTCGCAGGCAAACCGATTTCCGGCAAAGCTGGGTCGATATTTAGGTTTATAACTAAGCCTTCCACAACATCAGGCTCTTCGTGATAATCGGCAGCGTGTTCATCGTGGTCGTTCATCATCCCGCCATTCATCATCCCACCGTGCATCGCCTTTTCCATTTCGTCCATCTGATTGTCCATCATATGTTCATCCATATCGGCTGTAGCGTTCCTCAAAAACCTATCAGGCAAAACTCTTACGAACGTAAGTATAAGAAGTAATGAAATCGACAAGAAAAGCCAAAAACGCCACGGCGAAACTCTGGACTCGATGTTTTTTGTTTCTCCTTCTGCCATAGAATTAATTTCTTTTTTCTTCATTAAATAATACCACCACATAGGAAGTATCCATAAACTAACTAACACCCAATTGCCGAGCCAAAGGGGCAAACCGAATAACCCAGCGCCTGAAGGTATGCCATGCGCATGAGGAACGCCGGCAAAATTGAAACGATCTATGATAGCCCCCAAGAACCTTTCTTCTTGCGTTACTTCTTCAAGTAAAGTGTGCTGGCCGGAGTAAACCCACCAATCGTGCGAAAAAAGTCCTAAAACTAAAATAAAGCCTGCTACGAAGACCATCGCCCAACCGGTAGCCCTTTCTATTTTATCCTTACGCGCCACGAGCCACTTCAGGGCATTTATCCCCAAAATTCCTAAGAAGGCCAGAAGTAAAAGAGGTAAAACACGGCCGGTGGCGTGGACGAAGAAGAGAAGCCAGCCATAAAAAACGTCTCCGGAAGCGGCAATACGAGTTAAGATAACCGGGGTCGCCGGATGCGGACAGCCAACGCCGATATTGCCCATGAACAATCCTAAAAGCAACGCTTTTAAATAGTCCTGCTGTTTCTGAATAAAAGCAGGCGCGGAACCGGTGTAAGTCGGCATTCTGAATTTAACTAAGCCAATTTCTCCCAACGCGAAAGCGAAGGCCAAAGCGCCAGCAACAAAATAAAGCCAATTCTTAACGACTTCGAGCGGCGCTCCCAGAGTGCCTATGGCCACTTCCCCGATAACCGCGGCTATTACCCCGTACATACTTAAGGTGATAGCCACCCCTAATCCAAAAGATAAAGCAATTCCCAAACCCTTGGCGCCCTTGCCCATCGAGAGCGGAACAATCACAAACGCGAGCGGCAAAGTGCATGGAAGAACAATCATCGAAAGCCCGGCGGCAAAACTGAAAATATACCAACCAAGTCCCACGGGCGTGTCAGGACCTAAAAAGAAAAACCAAGCAAGCCCAAACGCGACAATTGCAAAAACGCCTATGGTGGCAGAAATTAATGTTGCTCTGAAACTCATTGCCTATCTTCTTCCTTTAAGGATAATACAAAAAGAGCTAAGCCTCCACCCAAAAGCCCGATGTCGCGAAAAGTATCCAAACCGATGCCCACAAATAAGAGTATGGCGAGCATCTGTAAGGCAACCAAAAGTCCAGCCGTGCTTACTACCTTCTTCGGCATAAACCAGAGCAGCAATATGAGCGCTATAGCGAATTCACCGGCAGCCTGGATTCTTAAATAGTTATCGATTCCCATGCCGTTAATGGCGCCTTGCGCAAATTGAGGCAATCCCCTTACCGCCCAGTACCAGCCCTTGGGATGGAGAAAAATATCGGCGCTGGTGTAAAGATAGACTCCGCCTAATCCAAGACGCAGAAACCATTCGGGACTAATTATTTTTTGAAATTTATCCATTAGAAAGTTCTTTTAATTTTTGAATAAATTTGTTTCTGTCAAATCCGCCGGTTGCCCAAAGCGTGCCGTTCAAAATTATGCCAGGCGAGGCGAATATCATGTGTTTCTGTGCCATTTCCTGCCCCTCTAATGTAGTCACGTCAAGCTTCTTGAAGGCTACGTTAGGCCAATCTTTTTCTATTGCGTGCCAAAACTCTTCAAAAGCACGACATATCTGGCAACCGGGAGATGTGAGCTCTTCAAGCGTTATCGGTTTCATTTTTACAAGTATAACACAGCTCCCACGTAATTCTGAAAACTAAAAGCGACCCTTTTCATATTGGGCCGCATTCATATTCCATCCGCAATTAGAGATGGCGCTTTTCACCTTCCATGAATCCATTTCTCTCGAAATCGTCAAGCATTTTGGTTGTGACAATCAATGTCTCATAGCCGTTGTCTTTCAAGAGATTTTGCTGGTTTTCGGCTTTGATTGATTTCCTGTTTTTATTTTCGATATGTTTTACTAAACCGTGGCCTCTTACGTTAATCGCGTCAAGAAGAAAAAAATCTATCTCGGTTTCGATAATCTTATCTTTCTTTTTAGCGGTTACGCGAAAACGGTATATGTATCCAACATTATTCGCATCCAACATAACGGCCGTTCTTTTCTCTGAAGGGTGAGCAAAAAAACTTTCGTTCATATGACCTACGGGAGAGGGGGTGTTCTGCGTATTCATAGGAGCATAAAATAGAGACCACCGAGCGATAATCTCCATTAAAAGATTTATTAATTAAGAATATCGACCTATGCTAATCTCTTTGATTTAAAGAATTCAGGACTTATTAATTTATCAAAGGGCCAAACCTGTGGACCCAGGGAGAATCGGACTCCCGCCTCGGCAATGCGAATGCCGCGTAATGCCACTTTACTATGGGCCCTATCGCAATCAATTTAAGCACGCGAATACTTTCTTATCAATAACAAAACCGGAGTTCATATCTCCGGTTTCTTCAGCGATCAAAGAGATCGCTTTTAAATTTCCGGTTTGCCCGGTTCTCTTTTCCGCGTGCGCAGCCACATGTATATAATCGCTATGCCGACAATGTCGATTATAATATCCTGCCAAGCGCCCTGTCTGCCACGCACGAACATCTGGTGCCACTCATCCAAAATCGCGTATAGAACTGATATGACTATGGCGAGCGCGACAGCCTGACGCCTCACAATACGCAATTCGAAAGCTCGAAAAACCAAGATTGCCAGAACTGAATATTCCATTATATGCGCCAGCTTGCGTAAAGGAAAATCGTAGGTTGGCGCGAGCGG
>JACOTQ010000044.1 GCA_016178255.1 Candidatus Colwelliibacteriota bacterium
TAAAGACTTAAGTTCTACCGTCTTACTCTACGTATTATTGAACGTACTCTAATTCTGACTGATCCAGCGCCTTTGTCTTCGGGATTGTCTGAAATTGGACACTCGCATATACAACCATAGTCGAAATAGATGTCGAAATAATCTCCGCCACAACTCCACGAAGCATCCCTGCTCATTGTACTGCCAGCGCTTACATCGTCTTCGTTAGGGCAACTCACGATATCGCGAAAAATCGTATCAATTGGCTCACCGGTTTCGCAGTTGATAATGTCAACAATAATTGCCGCTTCACAAGGGTCAGCCTTATCTTTAGAACATGGCAATATCCTGATAGTCGCTTTTATACAAACTTTCCCGCTGTTACAATAAAACTCCTCGATATTAGTGGCCTCTGGCAATGATGCGCCATGAATTCGATGAACCCAGTCAAAACCTTCCCCATTCATATGTTTTATTCTTAGTTACGTTAGTTCTCTCGACCTTTATGATTTCTTAAAACAATTATACACGATTAAACTCTGCAACAAGTAAAGTATACTGGCTTACCCGCCCATCTGCCAAGCTTTGATAAATTCAAGCGGATAAATAAGCATAATTATGTTTAGTGTTAGGTTGTCGCGAATTAGGTAGCCGAGTAAAACTTCGAAAAACACTGCAATCGCAACTATTGACCACACCGGCAGTTTCCAGGCCATAACAAATCCTATAGCTTGCGCGAGAATATCAAAAACGGAATTAATAACGGAGTCTCCGTAGTAATCCAGTGATATTGTGGCTGCTCGGTAGCGGTTAATTGTAAAGGGAGTATTTTCAAATATTTCCCAAGCGGCTTCAACTATGAGAGCTATCAGGAACCTTGAGCCAACAGGCAAACGGCGGGCGAATTTCCATAACAGGAAATAAAATATGAAACCGTGAATTATATGCGACGGCGTATAAGGGTCCGCGATATGCTGTGAATTCTCGGAACTCACCGGATTGCCGTGCCACAATTTAACATAGCCGCATTCGCAGATTGGGATTCTCCCCATCAGAAGCAGAACCACGGCCGCTAAGACGATAACAGCTATAAATAAGAGTAAAATATTCTTGGTAGAGAGGGGTCTTGAAAACATAATGGATAGAATCGCCTGGAAAATTAGCTTGCTTCTTCGTTTTCTCCGCTCATAAATCCTCCGGACTGAAGCGTCCAAAGCTTTTTATAAAGACTGTCTTCCTTAGCTAAGAGTTCGTCGTGAGAACCGGATTCGGTAATTATGCCTTTATCAAGCACCACGATTCTATCCATTTTACGAATGGTCGAGAGACGGTGAGCGATGACGATTACGGTCTTCCCCGCCATCAGTTTTTCAAGGGCGTCTTGTATCAAAGATTCGGAATGGGAATCAAGACTTGAGGTCGCCTCGTCAAGCAAAAGTACGGGCGAGTTCTTAAGTAGCGCCCGGGCTATCGCCACCCTCTGGCGTTCACCGCCGGAAAGCTTAATGCCCCGCTCGCCCACGAGAGTGTCGTACCCTTTGGGGAGGTCTTTAGCGAATTCGTCACAGTACGCCAGCCTCGCGGCTTCCAAGGTTTCGGCATCTGTGGCCTCCCGCCTGCCATAGCGAATATTTTCAAGAAGAGTGCGGTGGAACAAAAGCGGGTCCTGGGGCACAAGACTCATGGACTCCCGGAGGCTTTCCAAGGTGACGCGTTGTACGTCCTCTCCATCCACCAATATCTTTCCTCCTGCCACATCATAGAAGCGGAGCAGTAATCTGAAAAATGTTGATTTGCCGGCTCCCGAAGGGCCGATGAGTGCAACTTTCTCTCCGCTTTCAATCTTGAGATTGATTTTATTCAGCACGTTTCTCGTTTCGTTAAAACTGAAAACCAAATTCTTGAATTCGATTTTTCCTTTGGTGACCGATATCGGTTTTGCCCCGGGCAGATTTTTAATTTCGTGAGGTTGAGCCAATATTTCCGCCATCTCCTTGGCGTCGGCGAAGGCTTCGTAAATGTCCCTGAAGACGCGGCTGAAATCCCAAAGACGCATAACAAGACCGATAAAATAAGATTGAATAAGCACGAAAACGCCCACGGTGATAGCTCCTGATTTCCAATAAAAAATCGCGTAATAAAATAACAGGAACTCCATCCCGATAACCAAGAAAGCTTGAACGCCGTCTACAACGCCGTCAAGATTCCACCGGAAACGCATTAGGTTTGCCTGCGCCCTGCTTACATCCCTAAAATACGAAGCCTCGTTAGAAAATCCGGTAAATAATTGAATCGTGTTTTGATTGCTAACCGCGTCTGAGAGCACGGCAGTGGTGCGGGAATCGGCCGCCGCTCCGGCAATATCGTATCTGAGCTTCCATCGGGCAAAAAAATAATTAAAAATCAGAAAAACAATCATCCATATTAAAATGACGTAACTTATGGCGCGGTTAATGAAGAAGAGCACCACCGCGGCGCCTATAATGTTCACGATAAGAGGAATTATGTTGTAGATAAACCGGTCTACCAAACGCTCAAATGAGCGAGCGAAACGATTCACCCGCTGTACCAAAGACCCGGTAAAATTATTGGCGAAAAAAGTGTACGAATGGCCGAGGAGATACTCAAAGGCTTGTTCCCGAAGGTCGGTTATCACTCGCGATTGAAAGTGGGCGCCCGCGAAAGAAGAAATGCGGCGGCCCACCCAGGTGATGAGATTTATTCCGAACACAACGCCGATTATTCCAATGAGCCGCGGCGCGAGCGCGGAACGGTCTTCACCGCTTGTAAGAACATCAAAGAAATCCTTGTAGTAAAGAGGCATCCAGATACCAGCTACGCCAGCGACAGTAACGCCAAAAATCGCAAGTAATCCAGAAATATAATGGGTCTTAGCTTTTGTTAGGTAAACTTTAAGAACATAACCAGTGGTTACCTCCGATTTTAAATTGAGTGTTTTACTTTCTATATCTTTCATGCCAATAAAATCCGGCGGCTTTTTGAAGTTCGTGCCGCCGACCCCTACCAATAAAACGAGTGTGCCCTACTGATAGTTACTATATTGACCGATTCTTTATTTAAAATCAATAATGAGTTGTGACAAAATCCACTTTTCCTTTCTTCATCGCTTTGATGACGCTCGTCATATTGTGAGCAAGCAACGGAAGGTCTTTTTCAGCCCAGGAACTTTTTTCTTTGCCGAAGTAAATCATCGCGTAGGGCGGCGAAAACATTCCCATATGGTTTGTAACCGCGGCTAACTGCATCAAGGCGTTCATTTTCCCCGCTTCGTTGCCGTAAACAATGAATCCGGAAACTTTGCCCTCCAGTAAAAATCCGGAATTTTCAAGCGGAGTCAGCCGGTCAATGAATAGTTTCATTTCGCTTGACGGAGCGAACCAATGGACGGGGCTCGCGAAAATAATGCCGTCAGCTTTGTAAACTTCCTGAAGGATCTCTTCCATATCGCTTCCGTTGCTCACCTCTTTCAAAGAGTCGTTTTCGGGGTCATGCGCAACCTTCGCGATGGAGGAAATATTGTAGTCAGAAAGGTTAATTAACCTGGTTTTTACGCCCAATTTCTCCGCCTCGTCCAGGCACGTTTTTAAGTAGCCGCCAACCCGGCCGCCTTTCTTCCCGCCATTAATACCGATGATATAGACTTCTTTCTTATTTTTCATAGGCTTGAAGAATACCACAAAAGTGGGGAGTTGGCAAGCATTAGCTCCCTCCAAAATTAAATTCTCGCTTTCCTCAAGCGAGTACTTATTATGCTTCCGAAACAACCGAAATGGGACATTTTTATCGTGTATGATTTTTATTTACTGATCCAGTTAAGAAAAAGTATAGGTTAAGAAGTTAGCCAAAAGCTTCTGCTTTTTTCTCTGCGTTTCCGCTCTACTTCTAAGACTTCGCGGAAAGTAAATTTCCTTCGTTCTGGTGGATAGACAGTGGGAACCCAGCGGGATTCTTTCGCCATCCATTTTCCAAATATGTACGTCCCGCGTTGGTAACTTATATACCCTCCAAGCGAAAGGCTTGCCAACATAGAACATGTGCCCCTAGCCTCTATTCCTTCGTAAAGGTTACTCTGTTGCCTCAAACTCCAATCATTAGTAAGAATAGCTACAGATGAATATTGTGACACGAGCGCCGTTGCTGTTTTTATTACACTACGGTCTTCGTAGCTTAAATGAGCCCACTGAGGTGATGTTTCCCAGAGAGTTGGATTGCTCACATCCATTCGGAAATCTGGTATTGAAAGTTGTAAATCGAAGTTGGTATTTGCAGTAGGACTAAAATACCCTGCATCTGAAAGATAGACGGCATCATATTTTTTAAGCGTCGTACTCCCTATGGGTTCTGCAAAAAGAGAGATTCCTGAAGTATAATTGAGCGTTGAAAATTCGTGACGCGCTTGATCGCTCAAATAACAATCCACTCCCAAGTCATCCAAAAATACCCCAAGTTTGTCTGCTGAAATATCCTTTTCATTAATAGCGAAAAGCCATGGATGGACTCCAGACGAATCGATAATCAATGCTTTTTTGTTAGATTTTTCCATAATCTTTACATTACCCCCAACCTTGCCCAATGACCTTAAATCCAACCTGCTCTTGCGGAACTTGGATTGGTCCTTGGGGGGTTTGTTGGACCATATTGACCTGCTGTTTTCGGTATTCAACGGAGATGTCGTAATAATTTGAAAGCTGGGTGCTTTCGATGTAGGCGATTTTGTAATTTTTTCTGTTTTGCATCGCGTTTGCGCCAAGCTCGTTTTCCGGATTCCACATTTTGCCGAAATCCAATTCTGTATTGTATTCCCCGTAGAGGTCGGTCATGGCTTTAGAAAGAGTGTCGTCCGCATTCACAACGGTTTTGAGACCCAAATCTTCTCTTGCCTCTTTCCTACCGATAAAATACTGATGGGAATATAATTTCTCGGTGAAGTAATCAACAATCTTTTCAACTTCTTCCTCCTTTAGCGGTGTTTTATGGCTCTTAATTAGTCGCTTCGCGAGGATGCGAATAAGGTTATGAATGCGGTTTACGTTTCCAAGCGCCAACGGATGAATTTGGGGATTGGACTCAACGAACTTCGTGAACACACGCGAGAGTTCTTCTTCGTTTTTTATGCCAAATTTATTTTTTGCCAAGTCAAAATAGGCCATTACATCCTCAACAGAAATCGGAATTTTGTTTTGGGGATTTTGAGGGTCAGTTGGGTTGAAAACGTTCGCGGTTGAGGGGTCAATTGGAGAAAGCTCCGAAAGATTACTCATTACGATTTCGTCAGCGCCGAGAGCAATCATCGTTGCCGCGCTATGCGCTTTGTATGGCACAAGCACTGAAAATTTGTCGCAGTATTCGCGAATCATTGAAACTAATCGCCATGGCACCATCGTGTCGCCGCCGGCACTGTACAAGAAAAGGTCAATGTTTTGGGTTTTTCTGATAGCTTGAAGTTGCTTGCTGATAAGCGGAATAACGTCCGTGGCAATCCTGGCATTAAAAGGCCCTTGCCGGTCACTTGTCATGTAGGTAATTACTCGCGAATGTCGCAATCCCTCAATTTGTTGTATCAGTTGTTTTCTGTCCATAGTGTTAGTTTTACTTTATTTTGCCTAATTTTTCAAATTTGGCGGATCTGGGTAAATCTTACTGCCTGTTAACTAACCGCTTATTAGTAAAGGCGTGGCCAGAACTTGATTTTAGATATTTCTCAAACTTATAAGCGCTCTCTTTATCTGGAAAAACACAGTACCAAACCAGCTTGTAAGGACTTTTTGTTTTAGAGTATTTTGCAGAGCCTGAATTATGCTCTCTAAGCCTCCTTTTTAGATCAGAAGTAACCCCGATATATCTGGTGCCATCTTTATCGCTTTTGAGTATGTAGACGTAATGCATAAAAATTGGCTCTACTCCGTCCCACTATGCTCGCTTTGCGAGCTACGCGGGACACCACTTCGCACTTAAGCGGCCGTTTAATGTAAAATTCGTTGTGCTTGCACCGCGAAGCTCCGATGTTTAACTGAGGAGCGAAGTGGTGGACCCAGGCAGAATCGGACTGCCGTCTCCTCATTGCAAATGAGGTGTTCTGCCACTTAACTATGGGCCCGGACCTTAAGAGCTTAATAAGACGCGGCTTAATTTGCAATACTTTTGTAAAGGTTTATAGTTCAGAAATCGAATGGTTCCTTCAACGGTTCCTTGGTTAGAGGGAGGCCAGCCATGAATTGCAACGGTATTCCGTTCGGATTTCCGATACGAACAATCGTAAAGGAAGTTGAGGTAGTTTCCGAGTTGGAGTTCATGTCCGATTTCTGGCACGCTGCCTCCGAAGCTTACAAAGAGCTTCAAGCGTGGCAGCCGGTAGATATGACGCAGGATGAACTGGTCATATCTTACCGCAAGATGGGCCCCACGAGTGTCCATGTCAGAGTTAGCATTAGTACGATGAGCTAACTATGACAATGGCAAACGGGGCGCACCAGCGAGGGCAAGACTACACCAGTCTTGCCCTCAACCATATTTATTCAATATAATTACCGCGGATGGTCGTTTCCGCGTTCCTTAGTTATAGAAGGGGGTTAGCCTTATGGGACATGGCTATCGTTGCGACTTCAGTGGGTGCGAGGAGTATTTCCCCTCGGTCTCGGAAAAGAGATCCCATATGAATCGCTGCCGATTCAAATTACGTAAACGTCCGGTAAGAAGGAGTGATGGCAATGACGTGGCCGGGACCCCTAAAAAGCGCTCGAAGAAACCCGCGGCCGATTGTGAGGGACGTGGACATTTCTCCGGATTTCCAGGTATTCAATGATTTTTGGCAAGCAGTGGCAGAGGCCACAAACGAGCTAAGAACCAGAGATGGACTTGGACCCGAAGAAGAGGTCAACGTTTCTTACCGGACAGAAGGCCAAAAGGTACGCATCAGCGTGAGCCGGCTTAAGAGCCGACCCCTCGCCTGTTAATGACAGGTAAACCAGTTTCTGAGACAAGTTGTTGCTTGGCGACAACTTGTCTCTTCGCGTTTTAAACACCGCTTTGGAAAACATTTTTTGCCTCTTCCCATATTTCCGGGTTGTCATGCTTTTCTTTAATGAGATACCACCACTCGGCGCCCCACAAATAATATTCATCAAATCCGGCGGCTTTCGCGTAATCTATCGTGTCGCGGAAATAATCCGGACTGAAAATCCTAATTTGCTCATCATACGAAAGCAACGGGACTTCAACCGCTCCCCACGGTTCGGCTTGGAGTTCAATTACGATAAATGGCTTCGTGGGCTCATCAGTCAAAAACCGGAGAAGCTTATCTTTCAGTCTGAAAAATGAAGGACTTAACGGATAATCAATAATGCCCACATATTTTCCGATTGATGGCGGATAGACGCGGCGATACATAGTTGTGCCGAAAACATCTCCGGCCTTAATTGCCTGGTACCACAGTCCAAATTCTCCTCCATCCGTAACCACAATCGGACGCGAGGAATCAAGGGAACGGACAAGGGCAACTTCTTTTTCCAGGAAGTCCGTTCCCCGTTTTTCACATAAGCCGAATTGTAAAAACGGCTCGTTCTCGACCTGCCAAGCCAAGATTTCAGAATCGTTATAATAGCGTTCGATGATGCGCGGGATGTATTCGCGAAGGGCATGTTCGCGATTTTCCGTTGTAAGTCCCTCTGCCCATGAAGGGACGTGGCACTCGGGCCAACGGGGAGTTCTCAAACCTAGAACAAGGATTACACTGATTCCGTTCTCCCTCGCCCTGGAAAGCTGCCAGTCAAGGTCGGAGAAATCCAATTTACCGCGCTCTTTTTCAATCTCATCCCAATAGGCGATTAGCCGCATCTTTTTCGGGCGCAAGTCGGTTACGATAGCATCGAAATTATTCTGCCAATCAAGACCTAACGCACGGCTATATTTGTCCGAAAACGTAACTCCCCATGTGACGGGGCGATTCTGGTCTACCGGAATACTTTTGGTATAAGTTACAAGTCCGAGCCACCCGAGACCAAATATCATTAGAAAAACTGCGATGAGTTTGCGTATCCCTACTTTCCCAGAAAATTCTTCATGAAGAATAAACCATCCACCGAAGAAAATGACAATTAGTTTAAAACTCTGCGTTGCCTCTACAAGTGCCGGGTGGCCAAGCGAGATTGCGCCATTGATGAATACAGTACCCGCTAACGCCAACACCCGATTGTTCAGATAAAGCACCTTGTTACTCACTTCACTTTTATAGAGCGCAAGCAAGATGCGTCTCCGGACACTTGGTAAAACGAGTGAACAAACAGCAAGCGCCCCGGTTCCAAGCGAAATCCATACAAATCCCGTAAGGAAGGAGGTGTGGTCAAACGCTACTTTCTTAAGGACATTCGAAATGCCAAAAAACAGCGCGCTCACAAGCGCAGGCATTGCGCTTTGCAGTCGCACCTCGCGCCTCTCAATACCAAAGAACAAAATACCACTCCCCACAATTAAGACGAAGCCGATAAGATCTCCTAATCCCAAATCATTGCCAAGGAACAAAATGCCCAAAAGATATGTCACGACCGGAGTAAGACCGCCAACAATCGGCAAAGCTATCGAAGCCTGACCCAATTTTAACGCTCTAAAAAAGAAAAACACGCCGATGAGAAAAAGAAACCCCGCGAGGAAGGCGATGAAGATAACCCCAAATGTGGCTGGCACGACTCCAAACGGAAACAGCAAAACCGCAAAGAGTCCGAAAATACCCGACCAAAAGGCGTATGTCCAGGGGTCAGACAGGTTTTCTTTCCGAAGCAATAATTTATCAAGAATGTTTGCCACTCCGGCCGCGATTGAACCTGCAAGCGTGAGGATGAACCAAGTCATTTTTTCGTTTCAGTATTTATGATTTTTTTATATTCAAGGGCGCTTCCGCGGACTTTCCGTTCCAACGTTCTATAATCTATTTCCACTAATCCGAACCGCAGCCAAAAACCTTTGTTCCATTCGAAATTATCCAGAAGCGACCAGTGAAAATAACCGCGGACGTCAACGCCTTCAGAGACGGCCTTCCGCGTATACCGGATATGTTCTTTTATAAAATTGGCGCGCTTCTCATCCCTTGAATCCGCGAGTCCGTTTTCCGTGATGTAAATCGGCTTATGGTATTTACCAAGCTGTTTCAAAATTTGATAAATGCCTTCCGGATAAATCTCCCATCCGAAATCACTGACGCTTTTATTCTCATTATATTGAATTCCCCATTGCGATTTCCAAGGATTAAGCCGGATTCGTGAGTGAAAATAATATTGAAAACCTATGTAGTCGGAATGAGCGATATACTCCTCTAAGAACGGATTGTTCCGCCACCATCTGACTATCCGCAAGGCGATAAGATGCAAAGGCATACGGCTGTAAGAATTAAAATATACCAGACTTTCGCTAATTCCAACCTGCGCCTTCGAGTCTATTTTTTTGATTGCCTTGTAAGTCTGGATATATGTTTCCACGAGAACTTTTAAAACACGGTAATAGGAAAAGATTCGCCAACCGTATCCCGGCGGCCTGTCGCCTCGGAAATATCCGTGGCGGGCAAATGTTTCCGGCTCATTGTATACTCCCCAAAAACGCACGTCGTCTTTGTA
>JACOTQ010000045.1 GCA_016178255.1 Candidatus Colwelliibacteriota bacterium
CTCACCTATCGCAAGCACTTTTGGGTTCTTGCCGAGGTTTAAATAATAATTATAATCAAATTCTTCTCCGCGGCTTGTAAATTCCTTAGCGACATTGCCATCACCAAGCTCCTTCACGTCGTGATAGGACTTTTCGGTGTGTATGGGATGCAAACCTACGGTGGCGTAGACACCTTCTTCATATTTATTGGCCACTTCGACTGCTTTGGCCGAAGTATCTTTCTGGGTTCCGACGTCCATAAGCCAGACGCCGTCTCGAAGAGAACGCGATATAACCGCCTCCATATCATTTTCGTAGGCGGCAAACTGAACGTGAGTGTGGGCGTCAAAAAGCTTCGGCATTCTATCTTTGGAAATATTTCAAAATTAAAATTGATTATACAATAAATACCACAAAGCCAGTTAGTATACTATAACACCGATCGGACATATAGTATACTATTTCCTGGGAAATAAAGGCGTTTCCGGAGATTTGCCTGCCGCAACAAGTTCTTGGATTTTTTCGGAGGTTTCCGGCATCAGAGGCTCAAGGTTAATGGCAAGACCCCACAATCGTTTCACCAAATCCCCGATAATTTCTTTTGCCTTCCCTTCGTCGGTCTTAATTAAATTAAAAGGCTTCCCCTCTTGAATCAATAAATCCATATCGTGAATTTCGCGCCAGATAGAATTCATAGCCTCATTGAATTTATAGTTTTCTAAACTTTTAAATACTTCTTGGGCGCTCGTAGCTTCGTTTTTATTTGGCAGTTCTGGCTTAACGTTGTAAGTCTCGGCCATTTTCATAATCCTGCTTACCAAATTTCCCAGGCCATTAGCCAGATTGGCGTTATAAGCCTCCCTAAATTTTCCCATCACAAATTCGCTGTCTTCGAAAGGGTTAACGTGTCTTAATAAAAAGTATCGCAAGGCATCAGTGCCGTATTCGTGAACAACCGCATAAGGGTCAACGACATTACCCAAACTTTTAGACATTTTAACGCCGCCCTCGCCCACAATGAATCCATGAATGACAATTTGCTTGGATGACGGAAGGCCGGCTGACATAAGCATCGCCTGCCACATGGCGCTCTGCTGGCGGAGGTTGTCTTTGCCGGCGAACTGGACCACCGGCCAATATTTTTCAAACCTCTCCATATCTTCAGGCCAGCCAATAGTAGAAACGTAATTGATGAGCGCGTCGAACCAGACATACATTACGTGTTCTTCATCATCCGGCACCGGTATACCCCAAGGCATTTTCGCTTTAAGACGGGAAATGCTGAAATCTTGAAAACCTTCCCCGCTAATCAGGGATTTCATTTCGTTCAAACGGAAAGCCGGCACTACGAAATCCGGGCGCTCATTATAGAGATTAGTGAGGCTGTTCTGGTAATCAGAAAACTTGAAAAAATAATTTTCTTCTTCTCTTGCCTCTATTTCCAAGTTGGGGTGAAGCGGACATCTGTTGTTCTTCAACTCCGAATCTGTTTTTTCCAACTCGCAGCCAATGCAGTATTTTATTTTGTAGAATTTCTTGTAGATATCGCCTTTTTTAGCACAAATTTTCCAGAATTCCCGCGCTGCCGCGATGTGGGCCGGGTCAGTAGTACGGATAAATTTATCATACGAGAAATTAAGCACCTTTTTCAGAGCGTCGAAAGTTGCCGCATATTCGTCAACATAAGCCTGTGGGTCTTTGCCGGCCTCCAGCGCTTTACGATATATTTTCTCACCATGTTCATCGGTACCGAAATTTAAGATAACATCGTACCCTTGAAGGCGCCTATAACGCGCTATAGCGTCGGCTTGAACAAACTCAAGCGCGTGCCCGATGTGAGGCCGGTCGTTAACGTAAGGCAGAGTCGTTGTTATGTAATATGTCTTTAGTTGCAACTGATTCACAGGACTATATTGGCAAGTTCTCTCGGCTTCTTGCCTTCTTGGCCACCCAATCATCCACAATTTCGCCTACCACAACGGCCGCCGGAACCGACAAGACAACTCCGACGAAACCGGCAACTTCAAACCCCGCTAAAATGGCAATTAGGATTACGACCGGATGGACATCAATCGCCAAAATTGCCGCAAATAGGGCGATTGCCAAACTGTATTTGACTCCCAGTACCCAAAGTCCCGTGAAAACAAGGAACCCTATCACAATGCCCAGGACAAGCTGCGCGTGAAACCAACGTCCGATTTTCTTTTTGGAGCGGTAGTAGACGCTTAGAACACCGTCTTCCAAATTTTCTGGGAAAATTGCCCGCAGGAATCTTCCGACGCCGTCTCTGCTTAGAGTCAGATAAAAGGAAAGCACGAGGACGGCCATGAAAGAGGTTACGCCGCCTAAGAGCTTCCCCGCTATACCGATAAAAGAAGCTTCCCCTGACAACAAAACATTGGCGGCGTTTTCGAGGTTCGTGTCAATAAGGTTGGCGATTTGCGATGGCAAGCCGAGATTAAAGAGCTGTCCAAAAAGTCCACCCAAGTTGCCGAAAAGCCCCTTTAGTTCAAGAATGGCCATAGGCAATACGGTATAAACCGTAAACGCTACAATAGATAAGAAGCCGAGAAACACGATAATTGTTCCCAAAAGTCTTGGTATGCGCCAGGATTCAAGTTTTACAACCAGGCCATCTATAGCAGCGGAGATAAAAATCGCGAGCAAAAGAACGCTAATGGCGTTTTTAGCAAGGAACATTATGAAGACCAGCCCGGCGATTATTACTATCCGCCAAAGGGTAGCCCATGATACTTCGACGCTTAAACGATTCACTAAGAGTAGTTTAGTCTAATTCGAGAAGCTTTCGCAATACCGCCTCGTCTTTTAAGGGACCTATAACGGCCAGGTTTAACTTATTGTTTTGGAATGCTTCTCTCGCAAGATTAATTATTTCGTTAGCTGTAACGGCTCTCAACTTTGTCTCGAGCTCGCGGGGCGTAAGCGCATTGGCGGTCAATATCTCCTGAACTCCGTAGAAGCGCGCCAGATCATCCGAAGTTTCAAGCCCAACCATAAGACTACCAACCAAGTGATCCTTAGCTCTCTGTAATTCCTCTTTGGAAACTGGAATTTCCTTTAGCCTCTTAAATTCTTTAATTATTGCTTCTAACGCCTGCGGAAGCTTGCCATGGTTCAAGCCCGCCGCGGCGGCTAAGTAGCCGTGGTCCAAAGAAAGTTCCGCTTCGGCATTAACGTAGTAAGCCGCGCCCATCTCCTCTCTAACTTTCTGGAAAAGACGGGAACTCATCCCACCGCCAAGAATATCGGCAAGCACTTCCAAGGCGTAATGTCTTTCATCAAAAATACTGAAAGCTCTTACGCCCAAGACTATATGGCTTTGGTCCGAATCTTTGTATTTCAAAAGTATTTGCGGAGAATTCTGATATTCCTCCGTCTTAACCTTGAAAGGTTTTCTCGCCCTGTGAACTTTATCGAACAATTCTTCGACCTTCTCTTTGATTTTTTCTTCGTTGAATTTGCCGGCAACTATAACCACGGATGACGGCGCTATGTAATGCTTTTCGCGATATTTTAAAAAATCTTCTTGCCGCAGCTTGTTAATTACCTCAATGTTCCCTCCGACATCCCAACCGGCAGGCTGGTCCCCGTAAACAAGTTGCGTGAACAAATCATGAACGTGCCTCATGGGCATATCTTCGTGCAGATTGAGTTCTTCGATAATCACGCCTTTTTCTTTCTCGATTTCGTTGGGGTTAAAAACCGGATTCAAATATATGTCGGAAACGATATCGAGAATTGAATCAAGGTGCCTTGACTCTGCTTTGGCATAGTAGCCGGTCATTTCTCCTCCTGTAAAGGCGTTATACGAGGAACCAATGCTGTCTAACTCTCCGCTAATATCAATTGTGCGGGGCCTCTTTTTTGTGCCTTTGAAACACATATGTTCCAAAAAATGAGAGAGGCCGTTTAACTCTTTGGTTTCATATTCGGAACCGGCTTCAACTAAAACCAGGACGGTTGCCGTAAGACTATCCTTCATCGGAACCGTAATAAGACGTAATCCGTTTTCCAGGGTTATTTTCTTGAAAGACATAAATTATTCCATTGGCACCTCCACCACAAACCTTGCTCCCTTGCCTTTGCCGTCTGATTCAGCATAGATTCTGCCTCCATGGGCTTGGATGATGTTCTTGGTGATGGCCAATCCTATGCCACGACCCGTAGTATAGACTTTGCGCGCCTCATCCCCTCTTTCAAAATAAAGCATAAAAAGCTTTGATAATTCCTCACGCGGGATACCAATTCCATTATCTTGAACAATAACTCTTAGACTTTGTTTATCTTTTTCTATAGGATGAGCGACCTCCTCTATTTTTATGTCAATACTGCCGTTTTGGTAACCGTATTTTACGGCATTGTCGATGATATTGGTTATTGCTTCTTTGAATCTTACCGGGTCAAGATTAAGGGATAATCCCATAGGCGCGTTCAATGTGGCTTGAATGTTCTTCTTATCCATCTCGGGTTTCAGGTCGAGGATTGCTTCTTCGATGACTTTCC
>JACOTQ010000039.1 GCA_016178255.1 Candidatus Colwelliibacteriota bacterium
AACCGCACATTTGATTTGTTGATACCCATGCCAAAAGCAACCGTCGCGACAATGATATTAACCTCGTCTCTCTGAAATAACTCTTGATGCTTGTCTCTTATTGCTTTGTTCAGGCCAGCGTGATACGGCCTTGTTAAAAAGCCATCATCATTGAGACGCTCGGATAGTGTCTCCGTTTGCCTCCTCGACAGAGTATAAATAATGCCTGCTTCTCTTCTGCGTTTGCTTAAATACTCTACCAATCTTTGATAACTGTCGCGTTTAGGCGTAACAGAGTAGTGGATGTTCGCGCGATTGAAACTGGAAACGAATACTCTGGTATTTTGAAGCCCTAATTTCTGGAGAATATCTTTTCGCGTTACATGGTCAGCCGTGGCCGTGAGAGCAATAATAGGCGCATTCGGGAATTTCTCTTTCAAACGCGAAAGCTGAAGGTATTCGGGCCTAAAGTCATGTCCCCATTGGGAGATACAGTGCGCTTCATCGATGGCAAACAGGGCAACGCGAACTTCCTTTAGAAAATCCAAGAACATTTCATTGTTAGCAAAAAGTCTTTCGGGAGCAACGTATAAAAGTTTTAGTTCACCTTGGCGTAACCGTGAGATAATCGAAGTCTCTTCGGAAAAAGTAAGCGTTGAATTAAGATACGCGGCTGCTATTCCATTCACACGCAAAGCGTCCACCTGGTCTTTCATCAGCGCGATTAACGGCGATACCACTATCGTCACATCGTGGAATAGCAAAGATGGAATTTGATAGCACAGCGACTTCCCGCTGCCTGTCGGCATCAATACGAACGCGTCGTGTCCATCAAGCACTGTTTGGATAATTTCTTCTTGCTGGTATCGAAAAGCGTCGTAACCGAACAGGGTTTTAAGAATGTGAAGTGGAGAATACATATGACAATCAAGATAGTAGCATTGCAAGTAATAATTTCAAAAATATGTTGTATACTTCGCATATATGTGCGGGATTGTGGGTTATATAGGTAAGCAAAGGGCCGTTCCAATTCTCTTAGACGGGCTTAAAAGCTTGGAATATCGGGGTTATGATTCCGCCGGCTTAGCCGTATTTGAAGGTCAAAGAGTTGTAGCGGAAAAAGCAGTAGGAAAAGTTAAGGCTTTGGAAGAGAAAGTAGGAAGCTTGGGCGATTCGGAGGCCAGGGTGGGAATCGCGCATACAAGGTGGGCGACTCACGGCGGCGTGACCGAAGCTAACGCGCATCCTCACTCCGATTGCGGGAGTAAAATATGGGTGGTTCATAACGGCATAATCGAAAATTACAAAGAATTGAAGGAGAAACTAATGGGCTCCGGGCATTTTTTCAAATCAGAAACCGACACCGAAGTGATACCGCACCTCATAGAAAGTTTTTTGAAAGATAAATCCGCCGATAGTTTGGAAGAGGCAGTTAGACAGACTCTTAAACTTTTGAAAGGTACTTACGGTTTGGTGGTCTTGAGCGCGGATGAGCCGGATTTGCTTGTGGCGGCGAGAAACTTCAGTCCGCTCTTGATGGGCGTCGGTAACGATGAATACTTAATCGCTTCCGACGCTTCGGCGGTTTTAAAACACACTAAGAATGTCATTTACTTGGATGACGGCGAAATGGCCGTGGTAACGAGGAATGAACACCACATTTACGATTTGAACAGGAATTCTATAGATAAGAAGACTCATACTTTGGATTGGGATATCGAATCGGCGAGGAAAGACGGCTACCCTCATTTTATGCTCAAAGAGATTATGGCGGAGCCGGAGGCGATTGGGAACTCAACCCGAGGGCGTCTTTTGCCGGACGACGGGAATGTGGTTCTTGGCGGGTTAAAAGATGTGGAAAGAATTTTGCGGGACGCGGAGCGCGTGATAATTTCGGCCTGCGGCAGCGCTTATTTAGCTGGCAGAGTCGGGGAATATATGCTCGAGGAATATGCCGGTATTCCAACCGAGGTAGATATCGCTTCAGAGTTCCGTTATCGGAAGCCGGTTTTCAGGGAAAACGATGTTCTTTTGGTTATATCGCAGTCCGGTGAGACGGCAGATACTCTGGCGAGCCTTCGCGAAGCCAAGGAAAAGAATGTGCCGACTTTGGGGATTGTAAACGTCGTGGGGTCAACCATCAGCCGATATACCGACGCGGGAGTTTATCAGCATATCGGGCCGGAGATAGGGGTGGCGGCGACCAAATCATTTGTTTCGCAGGCTTCGATTCTTGCGTTGCTTACTGTGTTCCTCGGTAGAAAAAGGGAAATGTCCATTACTATGGGAAAACGAATAGTCAGCGAGCTTCAAAAGATTCCTGAACTGATGAAGGGAATTCTACAGAATAAAGAGGTCATTAAAAATCTGGCGGTAAAATATAAAGATTACGAACACTTCTTCTACTTAGGAAGAAAGTATAATCTGCCGGTTGCCATTGAGGGCGCCTTGAAGATAAAAGAGATTGCCTATGTGCACGCAGAAGGGTATGGCGCCGGCGAGCTGAAGCACGGGCCGATAGCGCTTATCGATAAAAACTTTCCGACATTCGCCATCGCGCCGCAAGACTCGGTTTATGAAAAGATGGTTTCGAATATTGAAGAAATAAAGGCGCGCGGCGGGCCGGTAATCGCGATTGGAACGGAAGGCGATAAAAGTCTTGAAAAAGTTGCCGATGACGTTATATACATTCCCAAGACTTTGGAAATGCTCACGCCGCTCCTCACTGTTGTGCCTTTGCACCTCTTCGCTTATTATGTCGGAGTGGAAAAAGGATATGATGTCGACAGGCCGAGGAATTTGGCTAAAAGCGTTACCGTGGAATGAAGAAACTATCAATTGGGATTGTCGGTTTGCCTAATGTCGGCAAGTCGACTTTATTTAAGGTTTTGACGAAACAGGAAGTAAATATCGCCAACTATCCATTCGCCACTATCGACCCCAATGTCGGGGTTGTAACGGTTCCGGATGAACGGTTGGATAAACTCACGGCTATGAGCAAGTCCAAGAAGATTATTCCGGCGGTTGTGGAATTTTATGATATCGCCGGTTTGGTTAAGGGCGCCAATAAGGGCGAGGGATTGGGGAATCAGTTTCTTTCCAACATCAAAGAAGTAAGGGCGATAGTTCAAGTGGTTAGAGTTTTTAAATCGGGCGAGATTTTGCACGTTGAAAATAATGTTAACCCTATGAGGGATATAGAGATAATAAATTCAGAATTAATTCTTAAGGATTTGGAAAATGTCGGAAACCGCCGGCAGAGATTGGAAAAAGAGGCGAAAACCGGAGATAAACAAAAGGCAAAAGATTTAGAAACTCTCAAAAAAGTTTATGAGGGCTTAAATAATGGCCTTATAGCTTCTAAGTTAGATAAAGAAATTATTTCAGAACCAATAATAGAGGAATTAAATTTGCTAACCGCTAAGGCACAGATTTATCTTTTGAACGGCTTGGAAAATGAAGTTGATGAAGCGCTGAAAAGCAAAATTAAATCACTGGGGGCCGACTATTTGATACTTGATTTAAATTCCGTTTCGGAAGCTAATGCCTTGATAACTAAGGCTTACGAAGTTCTTGGTCTTATAAGCTTTTTAACGACTGGGGAAGATGAGACGCGGGCCTGGACGATTGGGAAGACAACCAAGGCTCCACAGGCTGCCGGAGTAATTCATTCCGATTTCGAGGACAAATTCATAAGGGCGGAGGTTGTTAATTGGGTTAAATTACTTGAGGCCGGTTCTTGGTTTGCCGCTAAGCAAAAGGGCTGGCTGCGTATAGAAGGCAAGGACTACATTGTAGAAGACGGTGATGTAATCGAAGTCAGGCATGGCTAAGGTTGCTTGTATTGACAGCCGGTTATAAAAGCTGGT
>JACOTQ010000049.1 GCA_016178255.1 Candidatus Colwelliibacteriota bacterium
TCGGCTGCGCGAGGCCGATATCCTCGCTCGCAAAGACCACCATCCGCCGAGCGATAAAAAGCGGATCCTCCCCCGCTTCAACCATCCGCGCGAGGTAGTAAATCGCGGCATCGGGCTGCCCCGCCCGCATGCTCTTAATGAAGGCGCTTATGATGTTGTAATGTGCCTCGCCTTTTTTGTCGTAACGTAAAAATTTGGATTGCAGAGTGTCTTTTAAAGTTTCGATGGTAATCTTTCCATAGAGCCGTTGGGTATTTTCAAGCACAGTAATGGCTTGTCTGGCATCGCCGTCAGCCATATTAATTAACCAATCGCGCGAAACCTTATCCATCTTCAGTCCTGTACGCTTTATAATTTTCGCCATTTCTTCGCCGGATAAAGGATCTAAAACGAAAGCACGGCAACGGGAAAGAAGCGGAGAAATAATTTCAACACATTTTCAATATCCCCTTTGCCAGCTGAAACCGCCGAAAGATCGTAAACCTGCGCATCAAGAGTTTTGGCGTAAATTTTCGCGAGAGTTGTTTTTCCGCTCCCCGGCGGACCCCACAAAATAAACGAGAAAAGGTGCTTATTTTTGATAGCGATGTTGAGAGGTTTGCCCTCCCCAACCAAGTGTTCTTGGCCCACAAAATCGCTTAACTTCAGCGGCCTGATATAAGATGCAAGCGGTTCCATGGTTCAATGCTACTATCAAAATCGTTCCTTATCAAAAGGAACTTAATTCTTAGAACCGCATCCTCTTGGAAAGATAAAAAACACTATAAGCAACCAATATACCAACGGCTGCACCGCCTAAAATGTCCAAAGGATAATGCACTCCCCCAATGATACGACTAATGTTCATAAAGATTGCCGCGATGAAAAATCCTATCCCCCATTTTTTATTGTAAAGATAAATGGCCGTCGCCATAGCGAAGAAAAAAGCGGAGTGACCAGAAGGGAATGACCAATCGCTCTCGGAAATAAGCTGGTGAACTTGGTGGGTAACGAAAGGGCGCGGGCGATGATAAAAGAAACGGATAAGTTCGGTTACGCCAAGTCGGGCAACAACAATGGAAACAACTGTTACCCAAAAGATTTTCAATTTTCCTCGTTTCGCCTGCCACGGGAACAATATAAGCAGCAGAAAAATAGAAATTAAGAAATATTGCAGATATTCCGCCAGGAAAATTATCAGAGAATCAAAAATATAAAACTTTCCAGCCAAGCTGTTAAAAATGTTAAAAAGTTTTAAGTCTAATGCCATAAGATTAATTAAACTACTCTTTTGAAAATTATTTTAAGCCTCATAACTTCTGAAGTATACTATATGTCCGATCGGTGATGTAGTATACCATTTGCGGTAGGAGTGAGGAATCGAACGTCGCTCATATTTATTCGCTCCTTAAAACCTTGCGGTTTTAATATTTCCACCACAGGAAAACTCCAGTTTTCCCGACCCCTTTCCCAGTTCGAATCTCACTGCGGTAGGGGTGAGATTCGAACTCACGATACCCTTTCGGATATAGCAGTTTTCAAGACTGCCGCCTTAAACCACTCGGCCACCCTACCTAACTACGAAACAATCATATCTTTATTTTTTCGGGAAATAAAGTAGAATGTATTAGCTTATATAAACGGGCCTATAGTAAAATGGTATTACGCCTCCATGGCATGGAGGAGGTCGGGGTCCGATTCCCCGTAGGTCCACCAAAACTGGACAGAGATATTGAAAGGTCGGATAGAATAAAGCAATTAAAAAATATTTTATGGAAGACTTAAAAGAAGTTGTAAGGCCTTTTTACACGGATGCCCTTACTGTTAACACGCATGCTGACGCCGCGACTGTCATGGGTAAAATGTTGGCTGATGATTTCAAGTCAATGAGTGGCTTGGAGACAAAAACCAAAGAACAACTCATCGGCCAAGTGCAATTTTTTTGGCAGCTGGTTCCGGATTTGAGGTGGGAAATTCAGGAAATGCTTCAGGATGGCAACAGAGTGGTTGTAAGAAGTATGGCTTCCGGCTCTCCGAAAGGAGATTTTATGGGCATGCCGCTGGATGGCTCTAAAGCATTCAAAATCATGACCATTGATATCCACACCGTAGAAGGCAATCAAATCAAGGAAGTGTATCACCTCGAAGATTGGGCTTCCGCGATGAAGCAATTCAAAAGTTAAATAGCATTTGCCTATATATGAAAAAATCCCTCGCATAAGCAAGGGATTTTTTCATATTTGGTATCTGTCTAAATGATAAATGCCGTAGGCGCCACGCGAGCAACCTACGGCATAACTTTCTTCGCGAACGATTAGGTTCGCGGAGAAACGAGCAGGCATTTGATGCACTTTTCGTGCACCACGATGTTAATCGTACCGTCAGGCTTATGAGACCAACACGGCAGCCACTCGTTTTCCTCAAGAAACTTGTCCTCGAAACAGACGTAATCGTTTTTATCCTCTGAAGGTACTAAGGATTTGTATAGGACCTCTCCTATCCTCCCGTTAACCATAACCAAAGCTTTGTCGCCCCGAAATTCAAGAATTGCGGTCTCGATAACTAAAACGCAATCCTGTTTTCCGCAGCAGGAGTGGCCGGCGCCGTTTCTCGCGGCATCAATCCATGGAGGGATAAGTTGCCCATGTTTAGCGCCAAGCGGTGAGGGGAAGATGTTGCCCAATACAAATAAGAACAAGGTTGCATAAGCCGATAGGTTGCGTCGCGTCATTATCTGCCTCCTTTACCATTAAGGATTCCCTATCTTCTATGTGCGCCTATAATACTATGCCTTTCGCGGAATCTGCAAGCTTCAGAAAATTCTAACCGCTCCAACAAAATCAAGATGATACGCTGAAACTTTAGGAGCAAGGTTCTCTTCGCTAAGAAATTTCATAAGTTCGCCTCCGGCCCGCCGCAACTCATTCGCGTAAAACTCGTGTTCTTGGTTTTCATCTGGAAATTTCGGATATCCGTAAGCTCCGCAATCGGAATGGGTCATCAAAATGACCTCCGGGACATGGTGAAGCTTTACCAAAGTTGAGATTTGTTTCAGAAGAGGAGCGCCCGGGTCAACAAGTCCTTTCGCGCCGCCAGCCCAGCCAAGATGGTCAAAGTCCGCGCTTCTAAATTCGAGGTGCCGCATAAGAGCTTTGAACGGCTCTTTGAATCCAGGGTCGACGCAAGAAAGCACGACCGCCTTAACAAGCAAATGTTCACCGCGTTTCCGGTTTGTCGGAATGTTTACAACTCTCTCTATTGCTATTGAATGTTCCATATGGAATTAATTAACAAGCACGTTAAGTTCGTTATCGGGACTCATTTCCAAAAATCCCGAATTAATTTCGACGGGAAGCCCGCTGCCGTCGTGTTGCATAATATACGCGGTACCGTTTTTTAATATCGTGATAAGCGGGCGGTGATGTTCAAGAATCGTAATTTCACCGCTCGTCGTCTTAACGTTAAAACCAGCCACGTCTCCGGTAAATTCAACTCCTTTTAAAGAAATGACATTCAATTTCATAATCTTATTCTTCAATCGTTCCTTTAAGATAGAAGAAATCTTCCGGTTTATCGTCGTAATGCCCTTCAATAATCGCTTTGAAATCGGCGATTGTCTTTTCGAGAGAAACAAATTTCCCCGGGCGGCCGGTGAATGTTTCCGCCACGAAAAACGGTTGCGAGAGGAATTTTTGGATTTTTCTCGCGCGGTTTACTGTAAGCTTATCTTCATCGGAGAGCTCTTCCAAACCGAGAATAGCGATAATATCTTGCAACTCTTTATATCGCTGGAGAATCTGTTGAACCCGGCGGGCGGTGGAGTAATGTTCCTCGCCGACAATTTTAGGGTCAAGCGCGCTTGATGAAGAATTCAAAGGGTCAACAGCGGGATAGATGCCGATTTCCGTAAGAGCGCGAGAAAGCACGATAGTGGAATCAAGGTGAGCGAAAGTTGTGGCCGGCGCTGGGTCGGTTATGTCGTCGGCGGGAACATAAATCGCCTGGACGGACGTAATTGAGCCATCCTTAGTGGAGGTAATGCGTTCCTGCAATTCTCCCATCTCGGACGCGAGAGTTGGCTGGTATCCCACGGCTGACGGCATCCGGCCTAAAAGCGTCGAGACTTCCGAACCGGCCTGCGAGAAACGGAAGATGTTATCAACGAAAAGCAGAACATCTTTATGCTCTTCATCGCGGAAATATTCCGCCATCGTCAAGGCCGAAAGCGCCACGCGCAAGCGCGCTCCTGGCACTTCATTCATCTGCCCGTAGACAAGCGCGGTTTTGTTGATAACGCCGGATTCTTTCATTTCATTCCAAAGGTCGTTCCCTTCCCTGGTACGTTCGCCCACACCCGCAAAAACCGAAACACCGCCGCTTTCCTCGGCGACATTACGAATAAGTTCCATAAGAAGGACGGTTTTGCCGACGCCAGCGCCGCCGAAAAGCCCCACCTTGCCTCCCTTAACAAAAGGAGCCAGGAGATCTATGACTTTAATGCCAGTCGCGAAAACTTCAGTTTTAGTGGACTGTTGCGTTAAATCTGGCGCTGGACGATAAATCGGCCAGAATTTTTTAAACGCCTCCTCTTTCCCGCCCGTGTCCAAGACTTTCCCAAGGACATTAAATATCTTCCCCAGAACTTCCGGGCCAACCGGAACTTTAATCGGCTCGCCGGTGTCAGTAACGAGAACGCCTCGAGCCAATCCGTCCGTTGAAGAAAGCGCGACGGCGCGGACTCGTCCCGGCTCCAAATGTTTCGCCACTTCCATGACGATATCTTTATCTCCAACCTTCGTTACGAGGGCGTTCCCTATTTTTGGCAAGACCGATTCTTCTCCGAATTCGATATCGAGAACGGGACCGATGATTTGAATTATTTTCCCTGTTTGAACGTTCATTATGCCAATGCGTTTTGAGTTGATGTCATTTCGATGAGTTCCTTTGTGATATTAGCCTGGCGGGCTTTGTTATATCCAAGGAGCAAT
>JACOTQ010000056.1 GCA_016178255.1 Candidatus Colwelliibacteriota bacterium
ACGGTCTAGAAGGAGACCTTAATGACGCAAAGGTGGGAAGAATTATTGATGAGTACATGATGTCCTCGCTCAAAGAAAGCAAGTGGTATAACGCTTTAGATGGGGGTGTCAATGGATTAGAGAGGAATGTTAGAAACTAATCGTCTTTGCGGTCCTTTATATCATCCTTGCGATGTTTATATATTGATCGTGAAGTAGTCAAAATAATCCTATGTCTAAAATTATTGCATTCGGCGACGTTACGACCAAGGCGGTAATGGGAGACACCGTCAAGCTCCAAAGGCAAAGTCAAGAGGTTGTGGCTTGTGCAAAGACAGGCGTCATGATGCTCAACATTGATGCCAATGAGCTTGCCAAGGGCGACCTTGCCTTTATCAAGAGGCTTGGTCTTACCATTTCTAATCCGGATACGGATAAGCCCATCGCTCTCGGAGTTGATTACGAAGAGGACTCTTGGGGTCACAAGATTAAAAGATTTCTCGACTCAAGCGATGAAGACGACGATGATGACAGCTCTTTCTTTGGTGGTCTCGCCGGTGGATTCCTCGGAGGCTCATCTGTTTGGGGAGGTGGTGGTCTTAGCTCGGGCGGTGGCTTTGGAGGATTCGGAGGCGGTTCCTTCGGAGGTGCTGGAGCAGGTCGTAGCTTCTAGTATTTTATTTCTAATCGTAGGAAACACCCGTGATGTGAACATGGGTGTTTTTCTGTTGAGAAACAATCTCAAATTAATTAAAACCCCAATCAGTATATAGACTGATTGGGGTTTAGGGCACGCTAGTCTTCCATAGCGCTACCGATTTCTTGATTTCCTGATTTCAAAGACATGTCCGACGAATCCCCCGTCGTTTATCTGGAAGGTTCCGATATACCGGAGAATTATTTTGCCTTTGTAATAAGATGGCCAACCTCTATATTCGAGAATCTCACCCTTCTTTGTTGTAGACTTTATGAGATGACCAGTGCCAAACAACAGGAAGTTTCTTTTCTCAATACGATGATCGGGGTTAACCAGGACCCACATATTGGGCTCGTTATCTTGAGATTGGATTGTCAATATGTCAGCCCCTTTTGGTAGATTGAGAGAAAAACGACTTTCAAGTGTGATGGCGTACCTAAGGACTTTTAACTTTGAAGACATATATGGGAGTATCTGTAATCCACAGAAACAACATAACAGTATGTATGCTTAAGCAAATCAAAGTACTCCAAGTTAGATTTAAGTAATTTTAAAGAGCCATCGACCTCGGCTCAAAAGTAATGCAATATGCCCATTATAATGAGAGCGGACGTTATAACATTCATGATGGCATCTCCAGGAGCTATAGGCTTCCTCTCTTTTCCAATGTTACCTATTACAAACAGGGCATCGAAAGCATAAATACTAATAAGCAATATCTTGAACCAATGCATAAGGTGTGAGGTTATTAAGGAATAATATGCTATAGGCTTCAATCGACCTTTAGCTCGCCGAGGATACCATAAATTACAAGTATGTCAAGTCTTTTTGAGTTTTATCGTGGCTCCGCACTGTGAACAATATTTAGAACCATTTTTGAGAAGCAAAATGAGTATGTTTACATCCCAGATTGAGAACATACTCCAACGATTATGTTTATAGGATGTCGCAACGTAATTATTTCACTTCGAATGGTTTCAGAATGCCAGTTTCAATGAAGCTGCTCGTCAAAATATTGCCAGCTTTATCGTTTATGACAATTTGCTGCAGAATCCATGTACCTGGGGGAGAGCCTGGAGGAAGTGTCAGATGAATCTCGTATTGCTTCCAATCTGTCGGTAAGCCCCCTTCGAAATATGGAGTGTAAAAATTATCGTGATAATGGTAATCAAATAGTGTGTCGCCCGTAGGCTTAAGTATCTGATAATTTACATTTCCCAATCCTGAATTATCGTCCCGCGCAATATACCAAATCGTTACGTCGGTTTCTCCGTCCGGCGTTTGGGGGCGTTGCGGGAGCGCCTGAATGCGAATAGAAGAAATATTGAGTTCGGGCTTCGTATAATCCGGGGCGTGTGGAGATATGGAAAAAGTAAGTGCCTTTTCCTTCAAATCATAACGCCGTTCGTTTCCCGCAATATCAAAAATCCAAAACTCTCGGAATGTCCATGTGCCCCGAGCATGGTACGATCGCACAGGAAATGAATACACTAACTCTTGCCGCGCCTTATCGAAATCGGCGTAGACAAACGATGATTGCCCCGACTCATATTGATGAAGAGAATCGCGTCCCGTAATACCTTCTCGGTCGGCGTTATCTGATATGGGAATATATATCTTAACAGTATGATCGAGTGTGTTCGTAATAACTTCGCTTCGAATGCGATCAATGTGCGCGACTGGCGGTTCGCGATCTTCATCTGGGTTATTAATAAACAACATCCAACCGAACTGGTTTTGCCCTTCATATCTTCGGTTATCAACCCGATTCTCAACTGTAATTTGAGTTGGAGTCCAATAGCCGCGCGCCGCGGATTTTACAATTGTAAAATCAGCCCGCAAAAGATACTTATTGCCATCCTCCGGATAAAAATAAACGTCGACATAGGTGGTGTCTACTGGTGAAATAATCCGGGCATACGCGCGTTCCGCTCCATCGCCGGATTTTTTCGACAGATGAAGCCGCGCACTCACACGGTTATCGCTCGTTTCGCTTTTTGCAACATCGATATCAACACCTATGATTTTTCCCGGGAATGTTACATCGGGCTCCAGATTGAATACCTGGAAAGTAAATCGCTTGTCAATAAGAACCACATATTCGTATCGATTGATAATATCGCGGATGAACGCATATTTATCGGGGGCTATCGTGCGCACTTTATCCGGTTGGTAGATGTAATATGAAACTGTTTCCGCGAAATCCTCGTCGGGATTCAAAAACGCGGCATAATCGGATGCGAAGTTTATGGTTGTTTTTCGATACCATATTTCGTTAAGCGAACTGGGTCGGACTGAAAATTGCGCTTTTGGATGATCTGAAGCTCCCTTCTGTGATGCCTTGTCTAATCCGAGGGACGGCGTTTGTGACCACCCCGATAAAGCCATAAACTGCTGTTTGGTTTCCTCGCTCAATACCTTGTGCCACAGAAAATGCGTCATCTCATGCGCAATAAGGCGTCGGATATAATCTTCACTGCCGCTTACAAACGCGGAATCCATAAACTCAATATATCCGGAACCTACCCATGCGATGGCAGGGGCTCCAGGATGATAGGGGTTTGTGAGACCGTTCTTACGACGGACTATTTTCTCAAGTCCTGGAATGTTGTGAAATCCCGAAGGCATATCTTCAAGCACAGTAATCAGGTATTGGAGCTCTTCCTGTGTAAATTCTTGAAACTCATCGCGCGGATCCGCAAAACCAGGTTTAACTCCATAGCGTTGGGCAAGAATATCTTCTAGCAGATACCGTTCATTGAAAAATGTCCGGAGCGTTGCGCGAAATAAACGATTTGAATAAAAGACGCGATCAGAATTACCGTCTGTGCTGGGTTGTAACGTTGGGTTTGAAAAACGAAATGCTGTTTTCGAAATCCGCGCCTTGCGCACGGCGTCGTCTTTAGTGTGCGCTGTAATTTCTACGTCGTTGGTAAGCAATTTGTCCGAAAGTGTGACACGCCACGGTTTATTATCACCAAATTTATAACGTGTATCGGGCAAGCGGCGAATCATTTCGAGGAGCATTCCGGCAGTTTGCGCGTCCCAAGCTATTTCATCGTCTGCAAGCACAATCTTGTGTATTTGGGCAAGGCGAACGGCTGCCGATGTATCAAGAGTGACCGTAGGCGCGCCATCTAAGACAACAATAGGTCGAGGAGCAGGAACCGGAAGGCGCGTTTCTCCTATGAGCGTATCGTCGCCTTGCCATGTATAGGAAAAGTAGGGCGGGAGTCCTTTAGGTGTCGATGTTGTTGCGGCAGGGAGTGTTCCCGATGGTGGTGGCACAGGAGGCGGCGCGGACGACGGGCTTTCGTTTGACGTTGGAAGACCGGAAACCTCTGTAACAAGACGATTTCCTATACTGTTCAGTACTTCGCGGGTTTTTGGACCAACGATACCTGCTTGCTCAAGGCCATATTTTTCCTGAAAACGCTTCACCGCGACTTCGGTTAAAGGCCCGAAATAGCCGTTCACTAGCCCTCCGGGATAAATATCAGAAAATTGCTTTAATATTGCCTGTAATTTTTTTACCTCATCTCCTCGTATTCCCTTGCGAAGCGTTTTCGAAAATAACGCAGGGGGAGGAGTTAAATGTTTCTGGGACGTATTCGGAGATTGTGAAAGAGAAGATGGTGCACTTGTCGGTGAAGATTGAACAATGGCAAGCTTTGCCTGTAATTCCGCAACCTGTTGTAGCAGCGATTGAATTTGCTGTTGCAGTGCGGCGGTTTCTGCTTCACTCTTTGTTTGCGCAGAGGAAGGTAGGGGATTATTGCCGATTAAGAGAATACCAATAACGAAATAAGGTAAAAAATATTTTCTCATATCTTTATATCTTCAGCATCGAGGTTCTTTAATTCTATCAGAGAATCGCCTTCGCTGCGATTTTAGGGGTAAGAAAATTATGTACCACAAAACGATACGCCGTGGGGCGGATTGCCGCCTAAGATTGCGGAGTTAAATTTGGCGGTATAGGCGGATTTCAAGAATGGGCTGAAATAATCAAATGGACATACAGCGGTAGTGTAAGTGGTGCTGTTGTTCCAGTTTGGGTCGCTTGCGTAGCGGTTACTCACAGCCGAGTTGTAAACGCCAAAATCCCAGTTGCTTGCGATCGCGGTACCGGTAGTATATGCAATGAGCTCTCCGGCGGCAAAACTAATAGGGCTTAATTCTTGTGTTTGGCTTCCCGATTGGGGCTCGCTGGGAAGAAGGGTTTTTATAGTGTCCACCGGGTTCGTGACATGACCAAAACGGACGGTTACCTCGCAACTTATTTGAAATTCAAACGTGTATGGTCCGCCCACGGAGTGTGAACCGGCTTTTAACGTCATTGCCGCTGGGGCGTAGACGGGTACATTCGCACCATTGGTGCCAATATAACTATGCGTTTTAAGACTAGGGCCGGAACCCATAGTAGGTGGCGGAGCCACGTAGCTCACTTTACTTGTGTCGGTAATGTGGTTGGTAAAAGTAGGGGATGGGTTGCTTATGCAATTTGGGGTCGTGGTTGCCGAAGGTCCCGAGCTTGGCGAGGGAGAAGGTGCGGGCGCAGGTGATGCCGTAGAAACTATGTTATTTGGGTTTACTGTTTCGAGCATGGTTTGTAACTCCTGAACTCTTTTTTGATTGGTTCCGACAGTTTGCGCCGCATTAAGTTCACTTTTCAATCGAGCGTAGTGTTCCGGCCCGATTGGTCGATTGTCATCCGCGATAGTTGAAATCTCCCGCTCTAATTCTTGAAATACCGTATTAGGCGGATTAAGCATTGATGGTGTTTGTGTTTCTATTTTGGGGGACGTTGGAGATAGACGCGGACTCTCAGTTATCACAGATGGCGATTGTGGGGACGAAGGTAACGGGGTGGTTTTTTGAGATGTGGTTTCTGTTTCTGAAGTTTCTGACGACGGTTGCGCAGGACGCACGGAAGTAATCGGCGTAGAGATTGATTCGGGCGTCTCTGGCGCGGGTCCTTGCCCGTTTTTTATAAATGCCGTATAACCACCGACGCCAACAGCAACCATGACAATAATAATCAAAGCTACTACAATCGGCGTAAATCCGCTCTGGTAACTCATTGTTTCATTATAGCTGAATTCAAGATTACTAAGGATGCTTTCATAATAGTTAAATGAAATCCCGCCAAACTTAATTAGCGGGATTTAATACGCTGCCTTTCACCTCCTGAATGAGGAGATGTATCGCAACGAATAGAACGAATGCCCCCAAACTTTGTTTCGGAGATAAGTGAACAAAGTTGAATACCATAGCAATGCCTAGTCCTGTGGCACCGAAATAGAAGAGGTATTCTGCGATAACAAGAAGTGGTTTAAGCATATTTGTATTGGGTAAGATTGCGCCTTCTTGCGGGAGGCATGTCTTACCACACAAATTTAGTTATTAAAAAAACCAACCCCTCGGTTTTAAATTCCTATCGACTTTTATGTTGCGGAACTTAAAACTTTACGTATGTTTAGTAACATAAAAAATAATGTTTCGTCAATTTGGCTTATCTCTATAGTACCGCATTATAAACGATAATTTTACACTCTGTTCTGTTGGACTCTGTATAAAGAGACATGTTATAATAAAAAAGCAAATAGTAATATATGAATTCCCCAAAAATTTTTTATCTTGCGCTGATAATTGGAGTATTACTCATGGTAACAGCGTTAGGTGTAAATCCGACGCAGACATCTTGGTTTGGGTCTAGTAAAGACTTTCTCGTTGCTTCTTTCCTCTCATCTATTTGGGAGAAAGCAATTTTATATATAATCCCATCGCCGACGAAAGCTCCTGGGGGCAATCCTCCTGGTTTGAATCCCGTTCCTGAAATGGTATCAACCGGTTGTTATCCGCCGGTGCCGCCAAAGCCAGTCGGAAGCGACGTGGATGGCCGATATGGTCCCATGACCATAACGCCCATTGTTTCAACCGCGGGGCCAAATAATATTATTACCGTTACCATAACTCCTGATTTTGCTCCGACCGAAGTGACCTTAAGTATCGGCCATTTTCTGATTGAAGATATCGTCGATTGGGGTCCCAAAAATTTGAACGGAGGAAAATTTTTCAAAGAATCAGGGAAGCTTGGATGGTACGCGGGAAAAACCTCATTGCTTCCTGAAAAAGTTCCCTACTGGCTTAAAATTCGAGCTAACCGCCCTACTGTTCCCGCTAAAGTCCCGCGCAGTGAAACTTACAACACCGATGAATTCAATACTTTCTGGAGGTCTATAGGATACGGTATCGGAAATGCCGGACAAGGGATAAGTTCGGGACGCCACGCGTATCTCGTGAATGGCCCCGAGACGCCTACCCTTTTCTTTGATGTTTCCAAACAGAAGACCGTTGAACCGAATGGCGCTTTTGAAGTGACGGCGCGATCAAAATGGCAGGCGGGAACCATTACCCTCAATATCCCATCTTCGGCGGCAAAAATACTCGGAGAAAAAACCGTGCAGGCAAAAGCCAATGAAGTAAAAACTTGGAGGGTGCAGCCGTTGTACAACGAAGAAAATTCCGTTGACTTGGGCGCGCGTCTCAAGAATAATTGCGGCGAAGACACGGCTTACGGAGGGTGGAAAATACAATACGATTACAGCAAATTAACGCCGGATAAAGTTATTATTCACATGGAGCAAAACTATGCCATTGGGCTCGGCACATCCATCGAGTCGGGAACGGGAATTACGCTTTACACCTTGCCGGAGACAAAAGTCGGAGTTCCGAACATTACGTTTACCGTGCGCGCGGTATACGCGGACAAGCGTGATGAAATTGTAAAAAATGTGCTTTTGTATTCATATACCGGAGCTAAAACTTGGCAAGCTGGACAAACAACCACCAAAACAACTTCTTTTGGTTTAGCCCCTCTCATTGTAAAGATTCCCAAGCTTACTGCTGAAGAAGCCAAGCGAAAAATCATTTTGATGGCGGAAACAAATGACATCAAAGAGCTTCGGACGGAGACGCCTCTGCTGATTCGCGTTCCTGCCGTTAATGTCCCCACAGTGAAAAGCATATCGGTAACCGCAGATAGTTCTTTGGAAGGTCTTAAAGAAGGAGATAAGGTTAACTTTAAAGTGCTGGCGGCGATGTCAGACGGTTCAGAGAAAACGTTGACTCGCGATGTTGCCTGGGCAGTTGTCGGAGACATTGGCAGTATTTCCGTCTCGGGAATATTTGAGGCGAGACTTGGCCAGTTAATTGCCGAATATGGGGAAGGCGGTGGCGCCGTCACCGCTAGTTATAAGGATGCGGATGGCAATCCTTTCCTTGGCAAAACCGCGCCGTTCAAAATAGAAGCTTCCGCGCCGGATGGGGGAGACGTCAATGCCGGGTAGCGTTGTCTTTATGAAATGAAACTCCTCGCGGCAGAGTTGAAGAAACCCCCGTCAAGTTTTACGATGCGCTCCGCGCATCGCGTGAAAATTTAGAGAAATTGGACTCAATCCAACTCAATGCTCCGGTGGCAGGATTCGAACCTACAACCATCTCCTTACACTTATCCTAATGTTTCCATTGGGCGTGGACTATATCACTACCTTATTCGTTGTCGTACGAACTTAGGTATTTCGGTATCTAGTCTCTACGGCGCCCTTCGACTCTGCTCAGGGCAAGCCCCCGAATAATAAAGAAGAAGGTTCCCACGGTGTTAGCATGTCCAAAAAGATTTAGCGTTCACCGTTATCCCGAAATTTTCATCTCAAAATTTCTTTTGAGAGCTGCCTAGTTGACAGGGAGCCGCTCTACCATTGAGCTACACCGGAATAAATTCTCAAGAACTCTAAATAAGTTACAAGATATTTGTAAATTATTCAACTATAGATTGGTTACGCCGTTTTCCACTTCACCATGACAGTTTTTACACAACAGCACGCACTTCTTAGCTTCTTTTACAACAGTATCCCACGAATAACAAAGACCTCTTACGCTCAAAGCGAACGATTTAGTAGAAGAGTCTTTGTGGTGGAAATCAAGCGACCCTATATAACGCTTGTAGCCGCATATGAAACATTTGCCGCCGAACATTTTTACTAATTCAGTTTTCTTTTTAACCCTGCTATCTATTACCCATCTTGAGGCGCATTTTCCGCATCTAAAAGTTCCATCTTTTCTTTTGAAGTGTTTAACTAGTCCGTGCTTGCCACATTTTCTTATCATGTCTCAATTATAACACTTAGTGTTAAGGTGTAAAGAGCTTTATTTTCCCGCTTAGGCAAATATGTTGTATAATATAAAGTATGAGAAAAACACTCTTTCACTTTCAGCAAAGTTTCCAAAGTTGGGTATGAGCTTAAGGTGGCTAATGAAAAGGCCGCCGAGTTGAAAAAGGTTCAGGAATTACGTCCGGATGATACTGCGGCAATAGACAGGGCCTTAGATAACTATAATAAGAACGCTCTACGCTTGAAAACGAGAGTTCAGTTATTAGAGGAGTCCTCGGAAAATCCTAATGTTGACGCAGTACTCGACAAGCTTGCCGAAAACACGATAAAACATCAACAACTTTTTGAAGAGTTAAAGGCTAAGCATGAAGGCCTTGGCGGGAAGTTTGATAATGCCCGCGAAGGCGTGGGTGAAACTTTAGAACACGTAGTAAAGAATTTAGACAAACCCAAAAAGGCGGCAGAACGTTTGGATAAAGCCATTGAAGCCCAAAGAGATAATCAGACAAAGGAGTTAAGAGCGGTTCACCTCCTGAATCAACTTGAGCATGATACTGATTCACCAGAATTTGTCGATAAACTCTTAGAACTTAAGGATAAGCACATCAATAAACTTGAAACCAAGTTCAGAGATGGACTCGTTCATCCCTCACAGGTAGGCGGTTTAGTCAAGGGCTTGTCTGATGATGAAGTCGAGATTTTTGAAGTTCTTAGGGAGCTTGAACACAGATTGACTGATATTCCCGATGAGCTCAAGTTAGACGACTTAGAAGAAGAAGCTTTGGAGGAAGCGAGTCATAAAGAATCTGACTTTGTTTCGAGGGCTAAGGGGGAGATAGAAAGGGCGGAAAAAATGATTAGGGAATTGGAAATAAAATTGTCGGCTGCGGGGGGTACAATTCGCGAGGTAGTTGGGGCTTCTAATGCGGATAATTTACTTAAAGAAGCCAAACATAAGATTGGCTCAGCTAAAAAAGCTTTCGAGGAGAAAAAATATGGCGAAGCATATGGCCAAGCTAACTCCGCTTATGCCCTTGCTAAGGCGGGCCTTGGTAAGTTGAGTAATGAAGTGGGAGAAAAGCACGAGAAGATTCTTTGTATAGAGGAATATGAGCCTGTCTGTGGAGTTGATGAGAGAACTTACGGCAATGAATGTAAAGCCAGGGTGGCTAACGTGAGGGTGCGTTATAAAGGTGAATGTCGGGCTAAGGAGGAATCAAGAGTGGAAAAACCAAAAGAGGAAGGTAAACTCTGTACGCAAGTTTACGACCCGGTTTGCGGTGCTGATGACAGAACATATTCCAATAGCTGTTTCGCGGACATCGCCCGTATCCAAGTTAAACATAGGGGAGAATGCGGCAAGCCGACAAAGCCAACATTAGATAGTGAATCTCTAAAGTTCGAAGTTGTGCCGCAAAGTCCAACGACAAAGATTTCTCCGGATTCGACGAAAATCGAAGCCTTGCCTAAAACGCCTTCAATAGATACTTCTGCCGGCTCCGTTAAAGTTGAAACCGGAAGCGAGGCCACCGTGAATGTTTCGAGAATTTGGAACGTGGCAGTAATGGATGATGGTTTTTCGCCGATGGAACTTAGGGTAAGAAAAGGCGATACGGTTGTTTGGACGAATAAAAGCGGTAAGTCAAGCTGGCCAGCCTCGGCAGTGCACCCAACGCACGATGTTTACCCTGAAAGGGGCGGTTGTATCAGCTCGGCTTTTGACGCCTGTAAAGGTTTAGGACTCGGCGAAGCGTTTAAGTTCACTTTTAACCAAGTCGGTTCGTGGAAATACCATGACCACTTGAACTCAACTCATTTCGGAACGATTGTTGTCGAATAATGATAAGAATCATAGAAAGATTAATAGGTGAACCGCGAACTGTTTACGCCCATTGTGATATCCCTTGCGGGATATATAAGACGCAGCCATCTTTAACTGCCGCTGAAACGGTGGAAATGATGACGCAGAAGATTTTAGCCTTACCTATTGACGGAACTCCACAGGAAGTTTTGCAAGCGCGGAATTCATTCGTGAGAATGGTGATGGTCAAGGAAGAGCATGCCGAGCTTTGCAAGCGGGAGCTTTTGATACTTTGGACGGATTATTTCAAACCGGAGCATTTAAAACAGTTTCCGGATTTGCATGAAAAGGTTTGGGCGGCGACAAAACTTTGTTCCAAGAATAAAAGGGAAGTGAATCTTGACGCGGCGAAAGAACTGAAAGCGGCGGTTTCCGAGATAGCCGATATTTTCGAGAAAACTCACGAGGCCGAGCATAGCCATTAAAAGAATTTCTCTTCAATGAGGTTTGTAGTTTCCGGCGAGAGTATGGAGCCGGCCTTTTCCCACGGAGACAAACTCTGGGTAAGCCGGTTAATTTATAAAGTAAAAAAGATTGTTGTAGGCGACGCAGTCGTAATGCTTGACCCACGGGACAGCCGCCTGATTTTAAAAAGAGTTAAGAGTAGGAGTCGGGAAGGTTATTTTGTCGCGGGTGACAACGAGAAAAAGAGCACCGATAGCAGAACTTTTGGGCTGGTCAAGCCAGAGCGAATAATAGGTATGGTGATTTTTCGCTATTCCCGCGCGAGGTCAGCGCTAAACTAATATATAATTCAAATATGGAGATGAGTCATGGGGGACATGATAAAGGTGAACACGCGGCAAACCATGAAACAATGGCCGCGAATTTTGCGAAACGTTTTTGGATTGTCTTAGGAGTTGCCATACCCATACTGGCTTTATCTCCCACAATTCAAGGCTGGCTGGGGTTTAGTTTGGGAATAAGTAACGCGGATTACATATTATTCGGTCTTGCGACAGTGGTCGTTCTATACGGGGGATGGCCTTTCTATGCTGGGGCGTTAAAGGAACTCAAAACGAAAAATTACGGGATGATGACTCTTGTCTCTGTTGCCGTCCTCGCCGGATACTTTTTCTCGGCTGGGAGCACCTTCTTTTGGAAAGGAGTCGACTTTTACTGGGAGATATCAACCTTGGTGTTAGTTTTGCTTTTCGGTCATTGGATAGAGATGCGTGCTGTAATAGGCGCCGGCGGGGCATTGGGCGAACTTTTGAAACTTATCCCCGCCAAAGCCCATCTTATTAAAGGTGAGACGGTTATTGATGTGGATACTAACGACGTTGGACGAGGCGAGAGAGTTTTCGTCAAAGTTGGAGAGAAAGTGCCGGTTGATGGATTTGTTATCCTTGGTGAGTCAAACGTCAATGAATCCATGATAACAGGCGAACCCAAACCAGTTTTCAAGAAGCCTGGCGATAAAGTTACGGGCGGGACGGTTAGTGAGGACGGGGCCCTCACAGTTGAAGCTACCGACGTGGGAGTAAAATCAGTCCTGGCGCATATTACTAATTTAATTGAAGAAGCGCAGCGGTCCAAACCAAAAATTCAAAGATTGGCCGACAGAGCCGCGAATTATCTTACGACTGTTGCTTTATTGGGGGGCGCGATAACATTCGCCTTTTGGGGTTTATTTTTCCCACAACCAGAAGGAATGGTTTTCGCGCTGACTCTCGCAATAACCGTGATTGTAATAGCGTGTCCGCATGCTTTGGGGATTGCGATTCCCACGGTTACGACGATTACTGCTTCCGTAGCCGCCAGAAAGGGGATGTTGATTAGAGATATGGGCGCGGTTGAAAAGGCCAAGAAACTTGATTATATAGTTTTCGACAAAACAGGGACTTTGACTAAGGGGGAATTCGGAGTTACGGACTTTATAAAACTTGGTTCGAGAAGCGATGTTGAGATATGGCGGCTCGCGGCCTCGGTTGAAGCCAATTCTTTGCATTCGCTGGCTTTGACCGTGGCAAAGGAGGCGAAGAGAAGGGGAATAAGTTTCGGACCTGCCGATAATTTCCGTTCCGTGCCCGGTAAGGGAGGGATGGGGGAAGTTGCCGGAGAAACTATCATTGTTGGTAGCGGCAGTCTAATGGAGGAGAGCGGCTTTGATGTAAAAGAATTTGAAGATAGAATTTCTGACCTTCATAAGCGTAGCAGGAGTTTGGTTTGGGTGGCGACCAAGAAAGAGATTCTCGCGGTCATCGGTTTGGCGGACGAGATTCGGCCTGAAGCGGGTGAATCTATGATGGTTATAAGGAAAATGGGCATAGAGATTGTGATGTTAACCGGAGATACGGAGGCGTCGGCGGCAAGCGCGGCCAAGGAACTGGGAATCGGTAAGTTTTTCGCGAAAGTTCTACCGGAGAATAAAATTGATAAGATAAAAGAGCTTCAAAGAAACGGCAAAGTTGTCGCCATGGTGGGGGATGGAATTAACGACGCGCCATCTTTGGCGCAAGCCGACATTGGCATAGCAATCGGCGCTGGAACCGATGTGGCGATAGAGTCCGCCGAAGTCATTCTTATTAAGAACGATTTAAGGGATGTTGTATCTCTCGTGAAATTGAGCCGCCGGACTATGTCAAAAATTAATCAAAACTTAGTTTGGGCGGTGGGGTACAATTTATTCGCGATTCCCGTAGCCGCCGGAGTTCTCTATCCCTGGGGAATATTACTTAGGCCTGAGTGGGGCGCGCTTCTGATGAGCGCGAGCTCTATTATAGTGGTTCTTAACGCTTTGACGTTGCGGATTTTTAGGTAATTAGTTCTATCCGAGCCTGTCGTTCTGGATAAATATTTTGAGACCCTTAGCCCAAATCTTCAAGGCCTTAGATATGGGCATTATTGATATTAAGTAATTTAATTCTACAAATCCCTTAAATACCCAGCCCCAGAATCCTGATATTATGACGGGCCCTATTTTCGCGACCGCGAACTTTCCTCCCACCGGAATTATGTAAGGATAATTCATTGGTTTGTAGATGGCTGTAGGCCTATCGCCGTTTATCTCGCTAACGATATTTTTAGCGGCGACGGAGGCCTGTGAGAGCGCGGCTCTCGCGACCATCGGGACCGGTTCCGATGTTCTTGGGTTATAAGAGCAAACTATATCTCCTATTCCATAAACCGAACCGCCTAATTTAAGGGAAGGCGAACTTACGAGACAAAGCATGCTGTTTGAAACTTCCGTTCTGCCCCTTTTCTCGAGCTTAAGAGGCATTGCGTTTGATATTGAATTCGCTTTGACTCCGCCGGCCCAGATGAGAACATCAAAATCCATGCTTTTACCGCCATTGAGGAAGATTTTTTTGTCGGATGCTTTTTCTATAACTTCACCGGTTACAATGTTTACTCCTAGTCTATTGAGACGCTTTGTGACTTTTTTAATAACTCGCGCGTCGAATCCGCCCAGTATGCTCGGCCCGGCTTCTATTATATGCGTCTCTGCTGAACATTCCTCATAATCCTTTTTAAGCTGGCAAAGCCATTCTTGAATTTCACCGGCCAGTTCCGCGCCCGTTGAGCCACCCCCGCCTATTATTATTTTCAAGTTTTTCTTTCCGCCGGATGCGAGATTCCAGATTGCGTCCCGGATTTTGAGCGCGTCGGTAAAACTTTTAAGCTCCAGCGCGTTTTTCTTAAGTCCTGGGATATCGAAATAGTTTGTTTCCGAGCCCAAGCTAATAACGAGATAATCATATTTAAGCTCCAAGCCGCTTTTAAGACTAATACCGCAGTTTTTAATGTCCATCTCCATTACCTCATCCTGAATAAACTTTATCGGGAGATGGCTCAAGAGACTTACTATTGGATAAGTCGCGAGCTGGTGGAGCTTAATGTAACCGGCGATTTCCTTTGATGTGGTCGCGACTTCGTAGAGCAGTGGCGTATAGGTATGATGCTCGTTGCGGTCTATTATCGTAATATCCGCGATGTTCCCTATTTTTTTACCTAAAATCAGCGCGGCCCGCAGTCCTCCAAAACCCGCGCCCAAAATTATCACCTTTTTTCTCATTATCATTATTATCTTATATAATTAAGTTACTCTTGTTAAATGGAAACTATTCTTCTTGCGATAATCCTGATTCTTATTATAGGGGCTTTTATGGCCTACACGGTTTTTTTGAGGCGTGGTGGGCCCAAAAAAGAAGCTGACCAGTCATCAATGGTCTTGCTCGCGAATCAGATGCAGGAGCTCACGCGTACGCTCGATGCCAAGATGAGCGAGAGTGCCCGACAGATGAATGAATCGGTGCGCACGCAGTTTGGCGAGTCACAGCGCGTGATTCGGGATATTAACGAACAGATGGTGAAGCACTTAACCGATGTCACCAAGGGCGTCACGGAGGCGAATGAGGCGAGCAAGCAAATTTTTACGGTTGCCGGAGCTCTCCAAAATCTCGAAAAAGTTCTTAAGCATCAAAAACAGCGGGGCAATCTTGGAGAGGCTGGGCTTGAGCTAATATTAAGCAATATGTTGCCGCCAACGGGGTACAAGAATCAGTACCGATTCAGCGATGGCGATACAGTTGATGCCGTGATATTGACCAAAGACGGCATGATTCCGGTTGACGCGAAGTTTTCGCTCGATAACTATAACCGGATTGTGAACGAGACGGATGAGGCGCGCAGGGCGGAATTAGAAAAAGACTTTAAAAATGACCTCAAGAAACGGATTGATGAAACAGCAAAGTATATCAGGCCGAAGGAGGGGACGCTCCCGTTCGCGTTTATGTTCATTCCGGCGGAGGGCATTTATTACGACCTGCTCGTGAACGAAGTGGGCGCCGTAAAGGTGAACACGCGGAGTCTGATTGATTATGCCTACACGGATAAGCATGTGATTATAGTTTCTCCCACGACGTTTTCGGCGTATCTGCAGTCAGTCCTTTATGGA
>JACOTQ010000046.1 GCA_016178255.1 Candidatus Colwelliibacteriota bacterium
ATAACGAAACATCAGCAGAACGGAAATATCCATCACTATGTCTATTATCGGTGTACAAAGAAAAAAGGCCGTTGCTCTCAATCCTATGTACGCGAGGAGATACTGACGGCTCAACTCAACAATGCCTTGTCTCACTATGTCCTACCCCAAGAATGGGCTAAAGAGATGCTGTCTATGGCCGACAAGGATGAGATAGACGCTAAAAAGATTGCCAACTCGTCCGTTCAAGAACTACGAACAAAGACAACGGACATAGACGAGAAAATCAGCCGTCTCACCGACCTCTATGTTGAGCAGGACATAGAGCGTACTGCTTACCTTGAACGGAAGCACACGCTTATGTCCGAGCGCAAGTCAGCCGAGGAGCAGATAGCCCGATTTGAACAAGACGCGACTGTTTGGCTCCAACCTCTGCGGGAATGGATAAAAGACGCATCAATGCTGGACGAAATCATAAAAACGGACGACCTCCCCTCCAAAAAATCGTCTCTTCAAAAAATCTTCGGCTCCAACCTGTCGTTAAAAAATAAAGAGATTCAATCCGTGTCCATTCCACCTTACGCGGAGCTATGCTCCGCGCGTAAAAATTTCGTAGAAAAAAACTTTGTTAGTATGCTGGTGCGCGGGAGAGGAGTCGAACCTCCACGCCTTTCGGCACTACCACCTCAAGGTAGCGTGTATGCCATTTCACCACCCGCGCGCGATTAACTAATCCCAAGCTTTCTCCGGATGTTTTTCTTGGAGATGCCTCTAAGGTAATAAAGCTTGGAGCGGCGAACTTTTTGGGGAGAACTCAAAATTTCCACTTTATTTATAGATGGCGAGTGAATCGGATAAATTTTTTCAACGCCGACATCAGCCAGCGTGTTTCTAACTGTGAAGGTGGCTCCAGGTTCAGTACCATGTTTCCTCGCAAGAACAATCCCCTGAAAAGTGCCGGTCTTCTCGTAAACTTTAATTTGACTTCCAGGCTTCAAATTCCCCAGTATTTCCTTACTAATCATGTTGCCTCAAAGGATATAAGATGGGGGTGTAAAAATCAAGTTACGCTTTTGAGAATCTCCTGTAGCTCTTCCGGAAAATCAACCGACAACTTTAGGTTTTTGTTTGGTTCCGGACTGAACTCTAAAGAATCGGCATGCAGAAACAAACGGCTCGGCTTAAGAGATTCTTCCTTTTTCCCGTAAATCTTATCGCCGACGATAGGATGGCCAATCGAGGCAAGATGAACCCTAATCTGATGCGTTCTCCCTGTTTTAGGGCTCACCCCCAACAGAGTATAATTGCCGATATATTTTTTCACTTTGTATTCGGTCTCAGCCGGCTTTACCATCTTAGCGCCTTTGACATTTACCGTATGTTTGATTGTCCCGGATTTAAGGCCGATAGGTTTAGATATAGTACCCTCCTGACTCAGGACATGGCCATTAACGAGAGCCAAATAAGTTTTTTTAATGTCGTGACGCTGAAAAAGGGATTTCAGGTAATTAAAGTACTCTTGATTCCTCGGAATCAATATTATTCCGGAAGTATCCTTATCCAAGCGATGGACAATCCCCGGCCTGATTTTCGTATCGTCGCCAACGTTTTTTATCTCGGGGAATCTTTCTATCAACCAATCGACTAAAGTTTCTTCGTCTCTACTTTTCCCAGAACTTAAAGTCCCATGAACCAAAAGGCCGGCTGGCTTACTTACAGCGACGAAATTCTTGTCTTCATAGACAACCTTTATTTCCATAAAAGACGTTTTGTGCGCCCACGAGGGATCGAACCTCGGACCTTTTGCGTGTCATGCAAACGCTCTACCACTGAGCTATGAGCGCTAAAACGGTGCGCGTGGAAGGAATCGGACCTTCGACCCCAGTCTTATCAGGACTGTGCTCTGCCACTGAGCTACACGCGCGTAAATTAAGCGTCCACCCATTACAACCCAAGGCTTTCGAACCCTTTAATATCAAATTCGATAGAGTTCTCGCTGGAGTCGGTCTCTGGCCGGAGCGCGCGCAATAGATTATTGCTCAAAAACCCCAAGGAGTAAATGACCCCCACGGCGGTGAGAACCAGCGTCAAGGAACCCGTGATTAAAAGAGTTCTTTCTAATCTATTAAGCTTCTTTTTCATTTGTTAAAAAAGACTTGAGCGTTTATTATTGAGCTGAACCTTGCTCCCTGGCGGATAATGTCAAGGTTGATAATATTTATGAAATAATTGCTGTCCTCGAGGTTTTTCACGAATTGGATAAGGTCTCTGTCGCCGCCCTGTGCCACCATTTCAATTTTAATGAGGCCCGGTTTTGTTTCTGTAGCTGGTATTTCCTCGCCAAACTTGGAACCGAAACTAAGGCCGTTCTGTCTTGCCAAGCTACCCAGATCGCGGCTTACGGAAAAAAGCGAATCTCTCTTTGGCAAGGCATTATTTAACTTAGCAAAACTCGCGGCGGCGGTCTTTTCCTGTTCACTAAGACGCGCAACATTAGTCGCGCCGTCAACTAAGGACAATAATTTAGATTGAGACTCGGAAATGAAATTCGATTTATCGGCGATATCAAATCCGAGGTATAATACAATCGCAAGGATAACAATAATGGAACCGAGAGAAATTACGATGTTAGTGGTAAAGCGAACCCTAAAATTCTGCGACATTATTAAATACAATAATACAAAATGAGCAGGATTGCCAGTATTAATAGAGCAGGATACGACGATTACCCTGTATTACTTAAAGAAATAAACGACCCGCCGAAGAACTTATTTTACCTCGGGGAACTTACGGCCGCTCATTTCACAACGGTTGCTGTCGTGGGAACAAGAAAAGCAAGCCAGACAGGCATTAAGATAGCGGAAGATTTTTCAAATAATTTGGCGGCGTTAGGAATAACGATTATAAGCGGATTGGCGATGGGAATTGACGCCGCGGCTCACAGGGGCGCACTCAAGGCCGGTGGCAAAACAATCGCAGTCTTGGGGAATGGACTTGGGAAAATCTATCCGGCTCAAAATGAAAGCCTGGCAAGGGAAATATTGAAGAGCGACGGCGCGATAATCTCCGAATACAGCGAGAACGAACCGCCGTATAAATCAAATTTCATCCGCAGGAATAGAATCGTAAGCGGGCTTTCAAGCGCAGTTTTAGTGATAGAAGCGCCGTCTAAATCCGGCGCTATCTCAACGGCCGGTTTCGCGGCTGAACAGGGGCGGCAGATATTCGTAATTCCAGGACCGATAAATCATCCCAATTACGCCGGATCTCACTCCCTTATAAGGGACGGCGCAACGCTTGTAACGTCCGTGAAAGATATCATTGAAGACTTAGGCATGAATAAACTATCATTTACCGACAGCCACAAAAAGGGAGGGGTTCATTTGAGCGAAGAGGAAAACTTAATAATCTCCACACTTAAAGAAACCGCTTCACGCCTTAATGTTGACAAAATAGTGGAACTGACTAAGCTTCAACCCCAGCTGGTCGGCGAAACGCTCACCATGCTGGTCTTGAAACAAAAAATTACCGACAATAACGGATTTTACGAATTATGAATTTAGTAATAGTGGAATCGCCTACTAAAGCCAAAACAATCGGCCGATTTTTAGGTAAGAATTTCAAAGTAGAGTCATCTTACGGACACGTCCGCGACCTGCCCAAGAAAAATAGCATTGCCATAGACATAACGCACGGATTTACCCCCCACTACGAAATTATTAAAGGCAAGGAACATACGATAGAGATGCTGGGCAAATTAGCAAACAAAGCCGATGAAGTCTTTTTAGCAACTGACCCGGACCGCGAGGGCGAAGCCATCGCATGGCATTTGTATACCGCTCTTAACTTAAGCCATGAGAAAGCAAAGCGTATTGTCTTTCATGAAATCACCAAGGAAGCGATAGAAGAAGCGGTTGCCCACCCGCGCGATATAGACGCGGACCTCAGGAGAGCACAAGAAGCGCGGCGAGTTCTCGACCG
>JACOTQ010000047.1 GCA_016178255.1 Candidatus Colwelliibacteriota bacterium
AATACCCAATTAGGGCAAGGAAGCCTAATGCAATTGTTACGCCACTGATAATTTTTACACTTTTCACTGATTGCATCTTCTATAACGAGCCTACCACGTTGACTTTTATAATCTGCTCCGTGGGGGTGGGGCTGCCTGGGCCACTACAAGATAATAGGTAATCATAAAGACCTATCGCTACCTTAGGCACAGCTTTGGTACCGGACGAGGCAAGGCCCGCGGCGGAAAATCTATCGGTCAAACCTGTAATAGAACAGGTGGTCGCTTTAGCAACATCCCATTCAAGGCTAAAAGGAGAAACTACTGTGCAAACTTTTTCAGTTCCACAGCCGGTAATAATAATTTTCGCCTTGCCCTCTCCGCTCTTCGCCGTGAATATTTCCGAAGCAGGCTTATATTCTTGGAATTTCGCTACAACCGTGTAAACACCTGGCTGGTTATAGTTACAAGGCCCAAGGTTATCCCCAGTAAGGGTGCCCTCCGGGTAATTTCTACCATTACCGCCGGGCCCCGAAACTGTCTGGCCGTTGCCGCAATCGATGGTTGTAGAATATGAACCTGTGTTCACGGGGGTAAGACCTGTTATCTTTACGCTCAATTTTACATTCTGCCCACCGCTAAGGGCGTAGGAAGTAGCACCGGCGGCTTCTCCTGTGGGATAAACATTTATAACAAACGGTTCGTTAGAACGGAGGTAAACATCTTGCGAAAGCGTGTGTTCTTTCCCAGCGGGGTCTTTAACATTAAGGTTAATGCGGTATGTCCCTGGTTTCACGAAAGAACAAACGCTCTGCGCTAAAGTGGCATTCGTCCATTTCGGAGGATAGCCCGGGTAAATATAAAAACTGCTGTTATTCGCGGAACCGCCCCTTTCATCAAACTTGCCATCGCCGTTGCAGTCAGCCGCATAAGTAAAGCCGCGCGAATCAAAATCCCAAGCACCATCGTCATTCTGATAACGGGCGCCGTCTTCTCTCATGCCTATGCCTAAATCAACATTACTTGGAGCCGCCGTGCCTGAATCTTTAACGCCGCGAGGGTCGTCAACCGGCGGATGGTAACTACCGTTAGCCGGGAAGCCCATCCTGAAATTAAAAGTAAGTTCCTGTATCGAAAAGCCTGTACTCCCCGTAGCTACCATCCCCCCTCTCTCGGCCTTCACTCTAACCGTCTTGCCGCCGCCTGTTTGGTAAGAACAGGAAGCAGTAAGTTCATACCAGTATTCGCTTTCACCACCCCCATAAACATTCCAACTGTGGCTGCCTAATCCCCAGCCATTACCCCACTCTATCATCACGGTGCCGTCCCCCGGGTTGAAAGCTCTCGCTTTGGCGCCAGACCCACTCCCTTCGTATTTTCCGTCGTTATCACAGTCCCATTGGAAGTTGGTAGCTCCATCGAAATTACCTCCGCCGTGAACCAGAATTTGCATGCTCGTTGGGGCTTTAGGGGGGTTGCAGTATCCGCAACCGTTAATATAGGAATCAATAACATGAGCGTCAGCGGTAAGCCATGCGTCGGCCGAAGCTTCTTCAATATAAGAATGCACAAACCATAAAGCCGTGAGAAGGACAGTAATTCCTATGAAACCACTTATTAATTTATTACCTCTTATATGCTTCATACTATGAAAATGTTTTTATTAATGCCTATTTAAACACGCAACCATGTTGATTCTATGGCCGTCGCTTAATTCCGACTTGGTATCCCGGTAGAGCTTATCGAATTCATCACCCAGCCCGCTTTTCAAACATTCTTGAAGAGCCTTATCCCGTGAATCATAGTAATCTTTAAAAGCTATATCCCCTTTATGGGGTTCTTCCGAACAATTCTTCACTTTCTCTAACGCTTCTACAGTAACCTCGTAGTTAGAATCAGCGTAAGCTTTATCAAATTCTCCGCCCAAAGCGTTTTTAATACAGGCGCGCAGTGGTGAGGAAAGGTCGTCGTATGTCTCTTTAAGAGCCAGTTTTGTAGACTCTGAAACATTAGCCGCAACCGAATCGTTAGCAATGCTGATTTCAGCCACGTTCAGGAATCCATCGCAGTCAAACGAATAAGTAGCCGCTCCGTAAGGAAAATCAGCTTTCACAACAACGCTTTCTCCGGCGGGAACATCAAAGGCTTTCCCGCCGATTGTTAAACGGTGGCCTGATTTATCCTTGTTTTTAAAAATAATGTCTGCCCCTTTGGCGATATCTAATCTTGCGGGGCTTATATCCGAACAACTACCAATCACGACTATGTTGACTGATGGTTCTTCGTAGACCGTCAAATACCAATAGAGGCTGAAAACAACTATTGCTACGGATAAAACAGTGACTATTAATTTAATGTTATTAATTTTCGTCATCGCGGGACAATTTCTTTTAGAAATGGGGTGAATAATCTTATGATTACGGATTTATCTTCGATGCCAGGACATTGCAAAGTAAAGGTTGTGGCCACATCAACCGCTGGCGTTTCAAGACTGCCGCTTGAAGCAACAGACCCGACATCCGGAACTTTTGGATTGTCGTCATGTAATGTACACCCACTTATAACTCTATCACACGACCAAGTTAGTGTAGAGGTGTTTTTAGGCACCACCAAGAGCTTTGGACTCGCGTCAATCGTACAAACTGACGCGCTTCCTGCCTCTACCGGCCCGAAGAAAATGATAACCGGATCAAGTCCTGGAATAATCGGCTTGAAAACATTGATGATGGGCGCTCCTATCGGCACGACGGGCGGAGGTGGTGACGGCGGCGGCGTTGGAGGTGGTATACCATCATCGGTTTCGTTATCGTCAGTCTGCGATGGGCAACCAGGGTCATCCGAATCAATCAAGCCATCACTGTCATCATCTTTTCCATTGTTACATTGATGCTGCAATACTGTTACAATTGCCACTGCCGATTTTTCTCCCCCAGGACCGCTGCCAAAAATGGTATAAACATATTCATCGGAAACACGGCCAGACGGAACCGATTTTAATCTTTCTACCGAAGATGAACAACTGGAACTGATTTCTAAGCCTTGTTCAGTAACCTTACAACTTGTAACGTTATCGCTCCTCCAATTTACTGTGTAACGCTCACCGGTTTTTCTCTCTATGGAGATAGAACCGGGCGCTGTAACTGGCACGGCGGCGGCAGGAGGAGGAATGGGAGCTGGAGTGGGTGTGGGCGTTGGTGTGGGCGTTGGGGCGGGAGTAGGTGCCGGGGTTGGAACTGGAGCCGGCGCGGGAGCAGAAACCGTTCTTAAATAATTTTGAACTGCCCAGCCGCCTTAGACACGAGGGGGCGGTGTTATAAGCCTCAACGGTTTCACCAACGGCAATGGCCTGGACAATCTCCGTTACCAAAAAAGAGGTTAAAAATGACAGCGCGATAAATGAAGTGGCGGCGAGAATAAATTTCATTTTTCTCCCACGAATTATAATCATTGCACCTTAATGTCAACAGAAGGCAGCGGTTTGCCAGGAGCGGAAACAGGCTTTGAACATTGGATGGTTTTTGGGGAAAGGGTTAGAGGGTTAGAAGGATTGCCTAAACCAGTCGTGGTATCAATTGGATAGGCGTATAAAGGGTGGTTTGCGCCA
>JACOTQ010000048.1 GCA_016178255.1 Candidatus Colwelliibacteriota bacterium
TATTATTTCGCATTTGGCTCTCAACCTTATCTGGATATCAAAAAAGTGCTCCGATAGTAGGATTTGAACTACAAGGTTAATTCTTTGAGTGGGTGCCCAACGGGATTCGAACCCGTGATGAGAGTTCCACAAACTCTAGTGTTGCCGCTACACCATGGGCACCATAGCTTGTGCCGCGGGAGGGAATTTCACTGCTCGTCCCTCGACTTTGCTCGGCACTGCGCTTTCAGAACCCTCGGTTCTGAATAATCTCCGACACGGAGGGGACGCGGTGGCTTCCCCTCCGACCCACCCCTTTGTTCAATTCCCTCCATGATACCAAAGAGGCAAAATAATCGCCATTCAGACGATAATTTCCTTTTGGTGCCGCGAGAGGGAATTGAACCCCCGACGCCAGCCTCTTCAGGGCTGCGCTCTACCACTGAGCTATCGCGGCGCAATGAAATAATATTTTACTTATAAGTAAAATACAACCACGCAAAAAAGAGAGCCAGCCTATAAGGCTGGCTCCAAATCAGATGACTGATGCTTCTTTTTCTTTTCTCTCAACGACCGAATTTGCCCGTCGTCCAGACCGAGGTAATGCCCGACTTCGTGCCAAATAGTTTCGTCTACAATCCCCGGAATTTCTTCGGGTGAACCCGCGAACCTTTCGATCTCGCCTTGAAAGATAGTGATTCTGTCAGGCAATTTCCCTATAGCGTGACCTTTGCCCCAAACGGTAGAAGGTATTCCCTGATAGAGCCCGAGGAGATATCCATCGATTTTCAACTTTAACTTGGCGCGCGTTTCTTTGTTAGGCTTTGTCCTAACGAGAAACACCACATTTTCGATCTTCTCGAGAATACTGTGAGGCAACTTATCGATAGACGCGGAAACTAATTTCTTGAACTCTTTGTATTCCATAAAATAGTTTTAATATATTAAAGAAGTTGTTAACGAATGAGTAAGATATACGATAAATATCGTTCCTTGTCAACATAAGTTGAGTTTGTTTGATAAAAATCAGTGATGTATATTTTCAATGGATAGAATAACCACGTCCTAAGGGAAAAGAAGACTACAATGAATGCTTCAAAAGCGCCAATCTACGGTCTTACGGGAAACATGGGTTGCGGCAAAAGCACGGTTGCGAAGTTTTTCGGTGAATTTCAAGGTGTGGTCATTTTTAGCGCTGATGATGTAGCCAAAGAATTATTGCGCGAGGAACGATACGCGGAGAAACTATCAGACCCTCTTGGCGCAAATATTTTTACAGGGGGCAAGGTGGATTTCCGTAAAATAGCTCAAGCGGTTTTTAGCGATTCCGAGACGCTCCGGAAGCTTGAGCATTTTATCCACCCTTTAACCTGGCGGGCTATCCGTGATAGGATGCGGGAGTATGACCAAGTTTCATTTTTTCTCGTTGAATCCGCGTTGATTTATGAAGCTGCATGGGAAAAATATTTTGATGCTATCATCGTCGTAACGTGCAGCCCAGAAGAGCAATGCCGCCGCATTCAAAACAGCAGAGATTTATCAGAGGAAGAAATAACTAAACGGCTTATGAGGCAACTCACCGTTAAAGAAAAAGTAAAGCGCGCGGATTTTGTTATTGACACAACATGTTCCATAGGGGAAGTAAGGAGCAAGGTTAAAGATTTATATTATCGGCTAACGGGAAATGATGTCTGACGCCCAGAAAATCGCTATTTATCCAGGGACTTTTGACCCTATGACGCTGGGACATCTTGATGTTTTAAAGACAAGCGCCGCGATTTTCGACGAGGTGGTTGTCGCTCTTTTAGTAAATCCCGAAAAGAAACCCCTGTTTTGCGAAGAAGAAAGATTGGCAATGATTGAAGAATCAATAAGAGAAGTCTGCATTGTTAATGTTCGGACGATTTCTTTTGACGGATTAACTGTTGAATTAGCCCGTAGAGAGAAAGCAATTGCCATTATCCGAGGATTACGCTTAATAACGGATTACGAAGCGGAGTTTGGAATAAGCTTTAACAACCATGTTTTAGATTCCGGAATATACACGGTTTTTATCCCGCCGCTTCAAGAGCATGTTCATGTTAGTTCGTCTATGATACGGGAATTACTCTCGTTTGGGAGAACGGACTTAAGCAAGTATGTGCCACAAGCCGCGCTGAAATATATTTCAGCCTATGAGTATAAAGATTTGAGAAACAGATGAAATTGGATATATACTAAGTGCGTTCTTCCTATCATTTCAGTTAATTTCTACGCCCCCGTAGTTCAATGGATAGAACAATTCCGTCCTAAGGAAAAAATGGGAGTCCGATTCTTCCCGGGGGCACAAGCTAAAGCAAATGCGGACAACCTCTCGATTGTCCGCAATGATTTCTACGCTGCTTCGGCGTAGATGGAAAACGTAAAACGCTCATACAGCAACGACCTCCTTTGGCTGCAAGAAAGACTGTAATACTTGATACAGTTCTTCTTTGTGAGTGATGGTGACACTCATAAGCCTGGGGTGCGTAATCTGCTGTAAAGCATACTGCAAGGTGCTCGTCGCATAGGGCGATTGAGCCGTACCGCCATAGAAGCTGGCCTCATCCCGGTAATGGATTTCTCCATAGCCGACCATATTACAATGGACGAGGAGGTCTTCAACGATGGTTTTACAAACGGCGTTATCGTACGGCAAATTGTCGCCGTCCGAAAAATGGAACAAGTAGACATTCCAGCCGCTTTCCGGATGGAACTCTATAATATGCTCCAGGGCAACTTTATAGGCCGAGGAGCATTTTGTTCCACCGCTATTTGATAGCGCGAAGAAATCGGTCTCCGGCACCACTTGAGCCTCGGTGTCGTGGGCGATGAAGACTGTTTCAACATGCTGATACTTCAACCGCAGAAACCGCACCATCCAAAAGAAGAAACTTTTGGCGATGTATTTCTTTGCGGTCGTCATTGAACCGCTTCGGTCCATAAGCATATAGACCGCGGCATTAGCATGCTTCTCTGGATAATCTTCCCAGATTTTGAAACGAAGGTGCTTTTCTTCAAGCCACGGCAGAGCCATATCTTCAAGCATCATTTGAGTAAGGTCGTCGAGAAGCATTTCTACTTCGTACGTCAGCTCGCCAGGTTCATCTCCAGGAAGACCACTTCCTGGTCCGTCGCCATTGCCGGTTCGTTGACCGAGTAAGTCGCCGGGCTTGCCAGCGCCTTGCCCGACACCGCTTTGCGGATGACCATACTTGAAGCGATATTGCTCGAGATAACGCAAAGGAATTCTTACCCTTTTGTTGCCATCCGAACTGATTATCGCTTCTTCGGCGATAAGCTCACGCAGGTTCTTGCGAATAGCCTCTTTGACACGCTGGTCGTGGCGGAGGCTATCTTTCATGCCTCGACCACGCAGTTCCCAAGGAACGCCCTTGTATACTGCTACTGTCATACCACGCCTCACTTTCTATGTGTATGTATGAGCGTTGTTTTCAAGGTTCTATCGCCAGTATGTGACGTCCGCCCGTAAAATGCAATGTACTCCTTTCGGGTTGAATATCGCCGGATTTTAATAGATACTGTGTAGAGTTCCGTGTTCTGCCTACCGGCAGACAGGCCTCCCCGTAGTTCAATGGATAGAACAACTCCCTTCTAAGGAGTGGATGGAGGTCCGATTCCTCCCGGGGAGACATACAAGACAAGAGAAGCGTGACTTAAGAGAATTGTTTCGGGGAGTAGTATACCGGCAGTACGCCTGCTTTGGGAGCAGGTAGACCGGGTTCGATTCCCGGCTCCCCGACCAAGTAGATATTTTTTATTTGAAAGATAAGATAAAGTAGTTTATAGATTCATAGATGCTGGGAATCGAAACTGCTGAAAGAGGTCATTCTGCACTGATATACTTAAGTATATCAGTGAAAACTAAATGAGTGAGTGGTGAGCTTCTCGGCTCCCCCGACAATAAATAATAATGTTTTCTTCATTTGAAAAATATCCTAATTTGATTGCTGCCCTTTCAACAAGGAAAGACGGCTCGTTGCGGCTCAAGGCAACAGGTAATCGCGAGTTAGATAAGATTGTAAATAAGAACAGAGAGGGCTTCGTTGATTCATTGGAAGTTAACAATGCTTCCCTAGTCTGCGCTCATCTTGTTCATGGCAATCAAGTACAAAAAAAAGAAAAAGAAGCTGTTGGCATAGCGCACGGCGGATGGCGAGGTTTAAGCCAAAACATTTTAGAAGCGGCTATTCAAAAAATGATTCAAGGCTTCGGGAGTAAAACAGAGAACATTATTGTGGCGATTGGGCCTGGAATCGGTCAATGTCACTTTGAAGTTGAAGATGACGTGTTAAGTAATTTTAAAGAGTATCTGCCCGACGCGCTTGTAACAAAAGGCGATAAGACGTTTTTAGATTTAAAGGAAATAGCAAAAATTCAACTGATGAAATCAGGCGTTAAGGATGAAAACATTGAGATTAGTCCGGAGTGCACGCATTGTCTCCAAGAAAAATACTTCTCTTACCGCCGAGACAAGCCGGAAATTATAGAAACGATGATGGCGGTCATGGGCATTATGGATTAATTCAATGAAAAGGAGCGTCTCACTGCAAACAAACAGAAAACCCGCTTGGAACTCAAGCGGGTTGTACTATGTTGACTTGCCGGACATCGGCAGTTTCTTCACGGAAGCGGAAATCGTTAGGTGGTTGTCGCAATTTAACTCCCGGCAGGTGGCGCATTATATTAATTGAGCTATCTATAGCGTTTAAGAAACAATCCGTAATCTTAAGCGCCAAAGCTTTACGCGCATCGTCGTTAGTGGCCTTTTCCCACATCTTCAAATCCACATCAGACACCCAAACAATCATCACGCCATTGTCCATGGCGTTACAACCCTTGTTGCTGTAAGTTGCTTCGCGGTTAACGGTGAACTGTACGGCGACGTATCCTCTCTTCTCTAAAACCATGAGTAACTCTTCCGGGCTACATTCTATCCACCAGTCCACGCCGTCTCTTTTATCTTCCTCTTCAGTAGCGCTCACAACTTTACGGCCAGCGAATTTCAAAGCCTCTTGCACAAGATATTCCATCTTTCTGCCGAAGGAACTGAAGCACCTCCCATTATGCCCAACTTCTTGGTAACAAAAGTCGTACCCGCAAGACCCTGTCCTTTTCCTGCAAATACTTTTATTTATTGTATTCACATAGAGCGGCTTACCGATTCTCCTTTGCAGAGGATTTTCGGTAAAAGCGGTTAAACCCATTCAAGTTCGACCTTGTAACGAATTACCTAACAGTATCTATGTTGTCATGCTACCATAAAAAATAGGCGCTGTCAATGTTAATCGGAGGCAGTGAGCTTATCAAACTCAGCCATTAAGCCTTTGTATTTTCCGTTAAGTTCGTTAATAGCCGCGGCCTCTTCGTTCATTTTAGATATCAACTCCTTCACTTTAACGCTCGTGTCTTTGGTATTGTCTGCGCTGAATCTGGTTTGGAGGACGTCCAATAGTTGATAAACGTAAGCGTTATAGTTTATCAATCTTTGGACTATCTGTGATTCATCAATGACCGCCTGAAGGGCGATTTTAGTGGCTGTTTCTGGCTGAACTCCAGAAAGATTTTCTGCCATAATAGCCAGTTCTTTAGAAAGTTCGAGGGCTGAATTCCTGGCCTTGGCGTTCCGGTCGACTTCTTTAAGAACAAGATTCAGTCCAGAATCATAATTACCTATTTCGTCTTCGGAGCTTATGACCGCAAGGTTGCCCATTGACTCTTTAGATAGCCCGACTATAGATTCGGCGATAACAGACCCGCGCAACCTCGCTTCAAGAAACTCTGGCGGAATGAACGATTTTCTGAAATCGATGTTAAGCAGTCTCACCGAAAAATAGCCCACAAGAGCGACTAAAACTATCGCGGATATGATTTTCAGCCAGTTCTTTCTTATGAATTCGGGATACGACATAATCTAAAATCTATTCAATTTCTTTACAATAATCAAGCGGTATCTTAAAATAATGTAGCTTTAACCTCGCCTTCGTGAGTAGTGTGGGCCTGCCCGCCGTAGCTCGCTTAGGCGAGCGAAGGCGGGATTAGTATAGTGGCAGTACGCTACCTTGCCAAGGTAATGGCGCCGGTTCGATTCCGGTATCCCGCTCCAAGATTAAACTTTCTGATTTTTGACCGAGTATAAAGAAGGTTGCGTCTCTTTGATTTACTTTATTTTCCGAACCGAAACGTGATATCATATAACAGATGAAGGCTGTTCAAAAACGTAAGGCGGTAGCGCTAAGATTAAAAGGGTTTTCCTTAAAAGAGATAAGTCGGAGGCTACAAATATCTAAAGGCACAATTTCTTTATGGGCAAGGAATGTCTTTCTCGATGAAGTCGCAAAAAACAAACTTCTTAAAAAGATAAAAGTTGGGCAATTCATATCTGCGGAGAATAAGAAAGCTAAAACAAAAGCGTTAGAAGAGAAATATAAAAACGAAGCGAGAAGGGAAATTGCGGAAAATCCGAATTATGAAAAGGTTATTTGCGCAATCATGTACTGGTGCGAAGGGACTAAAAATCCTAAAAGCGGGCTAACATTTACCAACTCTGACCCAGCCCTAGTAAACAAGTTCTTAGAGTTGTTGCGGAAATCGTTTATTGTCGATGAAAGTAAATTTCGCCCCTGTATCCACCTTCATTCATATCATTCTCCAAAGAAACAACTTGATTTTTGGTCAAAAATCACGAAAATAGAAAGGAGGCAATTTATAAAGCCTTATCTGAAGATGAATAGTGGCAAGCGAATAAATGTCGGCTATCAGGGTTGCATATCCGTCAGGTATCATAGCAATGATATGGCCCGCAGGGTCATGGCTACCGCTAAAGCATTTCTTGAGGGGGTATAGGCTCAACGGCAAACCGCGGGACTCCAAATCCTGATTTCCAGGTTCGAATCCTGGTACCCCCGCAGAAATTTTATTTTTTAACGATAATTCTAAAGAAGTGGCGTTTGCCGATTTTTAGGATATCCCCGCTTTTCAGCGATACAAGTTCTTTAGAGCCTGATTTTGTCACTTCATTTATTTGTAAACCGCCCTGTTCCACGAGGCGGCGAGCTTCGCTTCTGCTCGCGGTGACCTTCGTTATGATTGGCAGGTTGGCGACAGCTATCTTTTCGTGATTCTTAATTTCAAGCGTTGGGATATCCACGGTCATATCTTTTTTTGAGAAAAGGCTCATAAAGTTTTCTTCGGCTTTTTGCGCGGCTTTTCCCCCGTGATAAATAAATACAATTTCCTTAGCCAAACGGAGCTTGGCGTCCCTGGGGTTAAGCTTTTTTGATTTGATATTAGAAACTATTTTTCTGATTTCTGCTTCCTCGACATCGGTGCACAACAGGAAATATTTAGAAATCAGTTCGTCTCTTATAGACATTATTTTGCCGAACATATCGTTTGGTTCATCGGAGATATTTATGACATTACCCCAGCTGGTCGACATTTTGCGGCCGTCGGTGCCCTCAAGCATCGCGCAGGTCATAATATCCTGTTCTTTTTGGCCATAATATCTCTGAATAACACGGCCGGCGTGGAGGTTGAATAATTGGTCGAATCCACCTAATTCCACATCCGCCTTAACGGCCACGCTGTCGTAGCCCTGCATCAGCGGATACAAGAACTCTCTCACGCTTATCTCCTCGTCTTTTTTGAAGCGCTCGCTGAAGTTACGCCGCCTAAGCATCTGCCCCACCGAGAAACTTTCCGCGAGATTGGCGGTTTCCTTTAAGGTAAGTTTGCTTAACCAGTCGCCGTTGAAGCGGAACTCGGCGCGCTTAATATCAATAATCTTTCCAACTTGTTCTTTGTAATTGGCGATGTTCTTATTTACTTGTTCCTCTAAAAGCATCGGCCTCTTTTCCAATTTATCGGA
>JACOTQ010000013.1 GCA_016178255.1 Candidatus Colwelliibacteriota bacterium
AATCAGCCTTTTGAAGCTCGATGTCTTCACCAGTGGCTTCAACTTTCCAGTAGCCCAAAACAGCGTTGTTCTGGCCCTGGCTAACTGTACCCGAAGGAGAAGAAACGTCCTTGGTAACGGTCAAACTGCCCGACGCGATTGTAATCGTGTTGTAGTTCGCGGCGTCACCAATCGGAAAGCCCGCGCCCGCATCCCCTGCCAGGTTGGTCGCGTGTGTCGGCAAAAGGCCGCCACCCGTTGAAACTCCAACAGCTGAAACGTCGTAGTCATTCTGGATTATGAATTGAGCGGTCCTTGTAGAACCGTTTACGACATCGGCGGTAATAGCAACAGTTTTATTCTGACCCTTTAGCACTGTAAGCGCTGGGGACAACGCAAATGTTACATATTTGCCGTCAGTCATCGCCGCCGTGGCCAAAACTGTGCCATCAGTGTCGTTCTTAAGCTTTAAGTTCGACAAATCAGCATCAGTGGTATTTCCATTGTTGTAGAAACGAACTGAAGTGATGTTGGCGTTTTCTTTGCCCGCGGTTTCGTAGAACCTGAACTTAGAAACCTGGTAATCCGTGCTTCCAAGGTCAACAGTTCTTGCCGCGGCAGAGATTGTTACAGCATCAATGTCTACCGCTCCTAAGGTGTTGGCACCATTAATAACGGTGAAGATACTGCCGGTAACTGGGAATGTCCCGGAAACCGTATCGGTTCCAGCTGTCTTTACGTCGGTCATTGCGTTGATGCCGAAAGCGAATGTGCCATTCGTGGCTTGCGCGGCATCAATGTTCACCTCAATCCAAACTGCCACCGTTTGTCCGGCTGGAACAGTAATCGGATCACTTGTAAACATAATCACAGCCTTAGCTTCACTTATGGTGACAACATTGCCGTGACGCTTGCCATTCGAATCAAAGACCATAACTCCAGTGAAATCAGAGTTCAAACTGAAGCCACTCCTTGTGAGAGTGAGTCCGGTAACTTTGACCTCGCCAGTCGCAGCGGCAGTAAGGTTAAACTTAGCAACCTTATTGTAGGCTGAACCGTCTGGTAATGTCGCCGCCGCCGGGGTATCAGACGCGAGAGTTACAGCTACGCCGGAAGCCGGCGCTGGAGCTGCTGGAGCTGCTGGAGTTGTTGGGGTGGTTGGGGTGGTTGGTGTTGCTGGGGTGGTTGGTGTTGCCGGAGCAACAGCAAGCATCGAGGTGTATTTCGCTCGTGAGAGCGTGCCGAAGTAACCAGCAGCCGGTGAAACAGCGCTGGCAGCTTGCCAGGCCATTACGGAAGACTTGGTTATAGGGCCGAAGTAACCGGTCGCGGCCTGGCTCGCTGGCCAGTTCGCGGACGATTGTGATTTAAGGTAGTTCTGAAGTGCGGTTACGTCATCACCTTTTGAACCCATAGTGAGGTCACGGGTAAAGGTGTAAGCCGAAGCCGCAGCAGGACTTCCTGAAGGCTGTCCCAGTTGAGCTTGCAACGTTGCAATCTGTGCTAAAAGCGCATCAATCTGCGCCTGAAGGGCAGACGTGGATTGAGCCACAACCGGCGCAACTAAAGCGCCGCCAGTAAGCATCAATACAGTCGTTGCAGTAAGCCCAAGAGAGACGACTTTCTTGGAAAATTTATTCATTAATTATTCTTAAACTTTTAAATTATTTTTGTATTTTTCTGGAAGATTATTCGCAACAATCACCATCGACCCGCTGCCGCTTGTGAGGAAGCATGCCCCTATTTTTAGAGGCGTGGCAAGCTGATGCCCACAAATAATCCTAGTATCTATCAAAAAACTCGCTGGTTGAGCGAGGCAGGTTATGTATAGAATATGGGATTTAGGAATCAGGATTTAGGAACTTTAAAGCTTCCCTAAATTATTCTCAATTCTTACATTTTGGCTCGCCTCACTTCAAGCCCACACAGGACATTGTACCTGTTCGCAAGTTATAACGCAATAATCTCCTTTTTGGTTACAGGCCTGAATGAACTTGTTGGGCCCTGGATACCAACTCGTTCTATGAACCCGCCAGTAACTAAAACTTGTAAATCATTACGCAACGTTCTCTCGCTTACACTGGGGAACTTGGCTGTCAAATCGCGCATTCGGCAAACATTCGGCACTCCGTCTAAGCCAGAAGTGGATTGCCGAATGAAATCCAGGATTGCCGATTGCCTTTCTTCTTGATTAAGATTGACTTCTTTGCTTTTGTTGAATATGCCAGCAATATCTACATCCTTACCGTTGCCGATTGAATCGGCAACCAGTCCAGCCTCGAAATTTATTGCCGATTGAATTTCAAAGCTCAAAACGCCAAGCTCCCTCTGTAGAACCTCGTTGTTTATGGATTTAATATCTCCTATTGAAGTCCCCAATTTTACCAAAATACCCAGCTTATCCACAGCCCCGTTTGTCGGAGACGCAGTTAAGCTCACAGCCGCGTTTTCTATTTCTTTTCTAAGCATGGAATTCCTTACAAATGCCGCCACCCGAAAAACCGCGAAAGCTATGTCGTGGGCCCTGTCTAAAATATGTCTGGGGAAAAGATGGGACATTAGCGAGAGATTACGATATAATTGATGGGAAAGTCAACATGAATAAACGAACCCTCGTTATGGTAGTTTTGGACGGCTGGGGAATCGGACGCAAGGACGCTTCTAATCCAATCCATATCGCCCAACCGAAAAACATTGATTACATTAAACATCACTACCTTGCCGGAACCATTCAGGCTTCGGGCATTGCTGTCGGCCTACCATGGGGGGAAGAAGGAAATTCAGAAGTCGGGCATCTTACCTTAGGGGCAGGCAAAATAATATATCAACACTTTCCACGCATAAGCATGGCTGTTCACGACGGCAGCTTTTTTAAAAACGAAGCGCTTCTTACGGCTATCAGGCACGCGAAGGAAAATGGCGGCAGCGTTAACTTGGCGGGACTCCTAACCGAAGGAAACGTCCATGCTTCCATACAGCACCTGCAAGCGTTAATAAAAATGGCGACTGCTGAAATCGGCTCCAAAGAAAGGGTTAAGCTTCATCTTTTTACGGATGGTAGAGATAGCGGACCGAAGTCGGCTATAGACCTCCTGCAAGCATTAGGAGATGTGAATGTCGCCAGCCTTAGCGGCCGATTCTTTGCTATGGATAGAACGCTTCATTGGGATAGAACTCAAGCCTCCCATGACGCTATGACAGGAAAATCCAAGCCAGTAAGCGTTTCAGCCATCGAGATGCTAAAGACTTTCTACGAAAGGGGTCTCACGGATGAATTTATAGAGCCAGGACTGCTTTACCCGGATGGAGCCGTGAAAGACAACGACAGTTTAATCTTTTTCGATTTTCGGGAAGATAGCGTGAGGCAAATAGTCCAACTTTTTATAAAGACCGAGTTAAAAAATCTGCACATTTGCACGTTCACGAAATATAGCGATAAGTTTGATTTGCCCGTTGCTTTCCCGCCAGAAAAAATCATAAATCCCCTGGGCAGGGTTCTTTCCGAAAACGGCAGAATTCAGCTCCGCTTAGCCGAAGACGAGAAATACGCCCACATTACCTACTTCTTC
>JACOTQ010000040.1 GCA_016178255.1 Candidatus Colwelliibacteriota bacterium
GGTTTGCATCCCATACACACCGAAAAGTCCTATCACGACGTGAAGGAGCTTGGTGATGGCGTTGCCGCCAAAGAATTCACGAGCCGCGGAGAGGAATTTGATTATAATTATTATTTAAACCTCGGCAAGAACCCAAAAGTGCTTGCGATAGGTGAGTGCGGCCTGGATTATTATCGCTTGAACGACACTACGAAAGAGAGACAAAGAACAATATTCTTGGAACAAGTAAGGCTTGCCAAAGAGCTTGATAAGCCGCTGATGATTCATTGCCGCCAGGCGTTCGGCGACTTGATTGATATGCTTAAGTATAACAGAGGCATCTTGCGCGATATGCCCGGCGTTGTGCATTTCTTCTCCGGCTCAATGGAGGAAACAAGAGAATTATTGGAACTGAATTTTTCTTTTACCTTTGGCGGAGTAATTACTTTTACGCGTGATTATGAGGAAATAATAAAATATATTCCGCTCTCGCGCATTTTACTTGAGACTGACGCGCCCTATGTGGCGCCAACTCCTTATCGTGGTCAGCGCAACGAGCCGGTTTACGTTAAGGAAGTCGCTAAGGCAATGGCAGAAATTAAAAGCAAATCTTATGACAAAATCGCGGAACAAACTTTTGCCAACTCCCGCGCTATTTTCAACATTTGAGAACTCCTTACTTGTTAATTTGCCCATTTTCACTATCATATTTAATGTATGTATCCTTTTTATAAAATCGAAAGTAAGTGGCAGAAGAAATGGCTGAAGGATAAAACCTATGAGCCTGACCTGAAGCGGGCTAAAAAACCATTTTATAATCTAATGATGTTTCCGTACCCCTCGGCCGAGGGTCTTCACGTGGGGAATATGTACGCGTTCACTGGCGCCGATATTTACGGAAGATTAAAACGGATGCAGGGATATGATGTTTTCCAGCCCATCGGCCTTGATGGTTTTGGCATCAATTCGGAAAACTACGCTATGTTAAAAAAGAACTTGAACAATGGTTTTTTAGAATAACATCTTATGCCGACAAACTTTTGAAGAATCTTGATAAGATTGACTGGTCCGAAAAAGTGAAAATCGCCCAGCGCAACTGGATAGGAAAGTCGGACGGAGCCACTGTCACTTTTCCTTTGGTTGATATCAAGGGACAGGAGGACGGTAGGCATTCCATTGAAGTATTTACCACGAGACCGGATACGATTTTCGGCGCTACTTTTTTGGTGATTTCCCCGGAGCGAGGAAAGTTGTGGATGGATATCGGCTGGCGCGCGCCGGAGAAAGCGCGCAAGTATATCAATAACGCGCTTAAACGACGCTCATTGTCGGAAAGCGACAAGTCAAATAAAAAGACAGGCGTTTTTTCAGGCGTATCGGCAATAAACCCGGCGAACAAGGAAAAAATTCCCGTCTGGATTTCTGACTATGTTTTAGGGGATGTAGGCACCGGCGCAATTATGGCGGTTCCGGCTCATGACGAAAGGGACTGGGAATTCGCTAAAAAGTTTAATTTGCCGATTATAATGGTTGTTTGCCCGCATTATCCCGAGAAGACTTGCCCGGTCCTCAATGAAGCTTACGTTGGCTCTGGATATCTGGTTGCCTCCGGCCGGTTTGATGGTATGAAAAGCGAAGAGGCTAAAAAGGCTATAACGAAATTTGTCGGCGGAAAGCCAAAAGTCCAATACCGTCTCCGTGATTGGTTAATCTCAAGACAACGTTACTGGGGTCCGCCCATCCCGATGATTTTCTGCGAAAAATGCCGAGGCGTCGGCAGAGGAGAACGAAAAGATATGCCAGGATGGTATTCGGTCGCGGAATCAAAACTTCCTGTTAAACTTCCGTTTGTTAAAAATTTCCGGCCAACCGGTACCGATAAGTCACCCCTTGCCACAGTCCAGAGTTTCTACAAAGTGCGTTGTCCGAGTTGTAAATCTTGGGCCAGGCGCGAAACCGATGTTTCCGACACATTTTTAGACTCGGCCTGGTATCATCTCCGCTATCCTTCGGTTAAAGAAAGGACCAAGCCTTGGAATCCAATTATCACTAAAAAGTGGTTACCGGTTCAGAGCTACATTGGAGGGGCCGAACACTCGGTTTTACATTTATTATATGTTCGCTTCTTATCAATGGCCCTTCACGATATCGGGGTTTTAGATTTTTCCGCCGGAGGCGGACCCGCCTCCGGCGGAGAAGAGCCTTTCTCCAAATTTCGGGCCCACGGCCTCATCATAAAAGACGGCGCCAAAATGTCTAAATCAAAAGGAAACGTAGTTAATCCCGACGACTATATCCGTTCCTTCGGCGCCGACGCGCTCCGAATGTACCTGATGTTTTTGGGACCCTTTGACCAAGGCGGTGACTTCAGCGATATGGGCGTGAGGGGCATCACAAGGTTTTTGGAACGAGTTTACAGGTTAGAGAAGCAAATCAAGAAACATCGCTACAAGGTAGAAATCGGCGATGAGAAAAACAAGTCTGCTCGGAGCTTGCTTCATAAGACGATTGAGAAAGTTACGCGCGATTTGGAAAATCTTGACTACAACACCGCGATATCCTCTCTTATGGCTTTATTGAATGATTTCGAGAAAAATCACGGCCTCGTTTCTAAGGAGAGGTTTGGCGTTTTTCTTAAACTGCTTGCTCCTTTCGCGCCCTATCTTGCAGAGGAATTATGGACAGATTTGGGCGAAAAGGGGTCTATTCATTTGAGTCAATGGCCGCGTTATGAGAAGAAGTTTACCCAAGAGAACACATTAGAATTCATTATTCAGGTTAACGGTAAATTGCGCGGAAAAGTAATGGTTAAACGGGATATAACCCAGCAAGAAGCTACAGAAATTGCTCTTAAGACGGGGGCGGTCTTAAGTTACACCGCGGGCAAAACTATTAAGAAAGTAATTTTTGTGCCTAACCGTTTGATTAATATCGTGATTTAATCATGAAAGACATAATTCTACCAGTTTTGATTCTTTTGTTGATTGTATCCGCATCTTATTTTGTCGGTGGAAGCGGAAGTGGCTTAGGAAACTTTTTCAAAGACCCATTCTTATTTACGCCCACGGAAGTTCAGAAAAAACCATCGGCAACTACTGTCTTTGAAAGGCCACCGGCAAAAATTGAAAAACCTCCCGTAACAATTCCTGCTACTCCCGCTCCACTTCAAGAAATCCCCGAGTATCTCATCCCAGCTGGCTTTAAACGCGATACGCTTTCGCCTTATTTTCGTAAAGCAAGAATCTCCTCCGCTTCTTATTATGCCGCTTCCGGTCAGCCTACGACCATTACCCTTTCTTCTTCATTGGGCAAAGATGAGAAACTGAATATCACCGGCTGGAAAATAAAAAGCAACAGAAGAGAAGTTTCCATAGCGCAGGCAATCGAGGTTTATGAACCGAACAATCTTGGCCTAATGGAGGACATTATATTAAAGGGAAACAACTACCTTTATCTTTATAGCAATGAAAGCGCCATCAAAAGAAATTTTCGTCTTAATAAGTGTACCGGCTATTTAGAGAATCTTTACGATTTTAATCCGGCGCTTCCGAAAAGTTGTCCAACAATTCCCAGATCTGAATCTACTTACCTTTCGGGGAGCTGCCAATCTTACATTTTTTCTCTGGGGAACTGCCAACTTCCTGATGCTAATATCTATAATTCTTTTCCTGGAACCGACGCGGGTAACGCCTGCCGAGAGTTTCTGAATACCATTAGTTTCGATGCATGCTTTAATAGGCATAAGAATGACCCCGATTTTTTGTCTGCTGAATGGCGGCTTTGGGTGAACGACAATATTTTAGATTCACAGCACGATCGCCTGTGGATTTTCGACAAAAAGGGGTTATTAGTAGACGAATACATTTATTAATTGTCTATTTTTAAACATTATGACGAACGGGTCATTTTATTGACAGAGGCGTCGAATTATTATATTTTGGCTTGAATCATCTAAGTCGGTTTAAAGCATTTTAAGGCAGGTTTTCGGTTGATTTTTGATTTCCCATGCGAGTCGGAAGTTTTAGAAATGGCTATGAAATATAAAAAATGAAAAATAGACTTGAAATTCAAGTAATCAGGAAAATAATTGGCATTGTCCTCGCATCGGTCGTTTTGTCAGGCTTAACGCAATTCGCGCAAGCTGCCGCGACACAATTCAACGTTTCCGGGACAGATTTGCCGACGCTCCAAGTAACCAACGCGACTAAATATCCTTATTCAAATGGAAATTGGGGGAAAACGGTTTACGCTGACCCGGGAGATGCCTTAGATTTCATTATTTTCTATCATAACAGTTCTATCGCCACAGCTTTAAACACCAGATTAAAAATCAATCTGCCGCCTTTAGTATCAAGCGGAAATTCTATTACCGCGAATGTTTTCGCGGATAACGCCGTAGACGCGAACGGCGCCATCAATGTTTATTTGAATTACGGCAGCAATCTTGTGTTAACTTTCGTTCCGGGCTCTCTCAAATGGTACGTTGGAAATCCCGCGGTCCTAAAAAA
>JACOTQ010000041.1 GCA_016178255.1 Candidatus Colwelliibacteriota bacterium
ACGGATGCATAGGCAAAAACCATAGCAACTTGTTTGCCAGCGAAAGAATCAATAGAACTTGTGGATGAATCGTTCCACGCGTAATACGCATTCTTGGGACTTGAGAATTGACTGTAAAAGTTGAGAGCTTCTATCCCTTGGGGACTATGAAAATCAGCGCTTGAACCATCGACGCTCACCATCCGCGTGCCTTTTTGGAGCATTATTAAGTTGAGGATGTCGGTTGCCTCCGGGATGCTCTTCAGAGTACCGCCGATAGCGGCCGCCGGTTTCAGCAGCTTATTCGAAGCGCTAATCTCCCTTACGCGCGGAATGGTTGATTTAAATTCATCCCAAGTAGAAGGGACGATAGCAACACGTTTGTTGTCGAAAATGTCTCTATTGTAAAAAAGCGCCAGCGTGTCTATAGAGAGAGGTAGTCCATAAATTTTATCACCTCTTACAAAGTCCTGTTCCGCCACTTGTGGAAAGAGGCTTCTGAATGTTGATAGTTGGATTTGTTCGGGGGAGGCGGGAACGATTTTATTGGCGTGCTTAGGCAACCAAGAGTTATGGAACATAAAAATGTCGGGGCCCTGCCCGGCCGCCAAGGCATCTAACAACAGTTTTTCGTAATTGCGACTGTCTACTTTGGTGTACTCTACCTGAACTCCGGGATAAGCGTTTTGATAATTTGAGATTGCGGTATCCCATACCCCCCGTTCATCTCCAACGCCCCAGAAAGTAAGCTTAGCGACCCGTATTTCTAAATTACTCTTTAACCCGGGAATTACGCCTAAAAACACTAAAGCGAAAAAAATAATTACAAAACCGGCTATGCCGAGGATGATAAATTGAGGTTTGCTAAGATTCATTTTATAAACATACCGTTCCGGCTATCTTATCCCGCTCACGAAGCCGCATAATGCGTACTCCTTGGGCGCTTCGGCCGGTCTTCCTAATGCTACTAATTTCCGTTCTTAATATCTGGCCTTTTACCGAAATCGCTAACAGTTCCAATTCTTCAAGTATAACATGAGAAGACACCAGATGACCTGTCTTCGGAGTAATCTTAGCCGTTAAAATACCCCGGCCGCCTCTGTTTTGAATCTTATATTCGCGAAGCGGGGTGAATTTCGCAAAGCCGTTCGCCATAATAACAAGCATGGAATACTTTTCTTTTTTCTCCGGATTAATCACGTTCACAGAACTAACTGAATCGTCCCTCTTCAGGGAAATTCCCCGGACGCCTTGGGCGCTTCGGCCCATCGCCCTGATAGTTGATTCTTTAAAGCGGATTGCCTGACCCATTGAGGTGGTAAGGATTAACTCGTCGTGGCCAGAAGACAACTTGACCCACCTTAACTTATCTCCCTTTTTAAGATTCATGGCTATGATGCCGTTGCGGCGGACGTTTCCAAAATCCGCCAAGCTCGTTTTTTTGATTATGCCCTTCTCGGTAAGCATTACCAGATATCCCGCGGCATCACTCTTTTTCGTATTGTAAGTTATAAGAGCGCTGATTTCCTCATCAGGCGGAATTTCCAAGAAATTATGAATCGCTTTGCCCTTGCTCACGCGGGAGCCCACGGGAATTTCGTAAACTTTGGTTTGGAAAGCTCTGCCCTTGGAAGTGAAGAAAAGAATATTGTCGTGGGTATTGGCCTGCAAGAAATGTCCGACTACGTCGTCTTCTCCAACCTCGCTGCCGATGAGGCCCTTGCCACCGCGTCTCTGTTTTTTGAAGGTGTCCGGAGGAAGCCGTTTTATGTAGCCGTCGCCGGACATGGTAATAATGGCTTCCTCCGCGGGAATCAGATCTTCGACGTTCAAATCTTTAAGTCCGGTAAGATGAACCTTAGTCCGACGAGCATCACCAAACCTTGATTTCAGGTCGGCAAGTTCCGATTTGATAACCCTTAAAACTTTCTCCGGATTTTTAAGAAGCGTGGTTAGCTCGTCAATAAGCTTCTTCTTTTCTTTTAATTCATCTTCGAGACGTTCTCGCTCCAAAGCCGCCAAGGTTTGTAGCTTCATCTCGAGTATTGCCGTGGCCTGAAGGTCGCTAAGCTTAAAGTTTTTAACGAGCGCTTTGTGAGCCTCAACTTTATCGGCTGACTTTTTGATGGTCGCGATAATCTTATCGATGATAGAGAGCGCCTTAACCAAGCCCTCAAGTATATGCGCCCGCTCCCTGGCCTTTCTAAGGTCGAATTCCGCTCTCCGTCTTACAACCTGCTCGCGGTGGGCAACAAAGCTTGTGAGAACATCCTTGATGGACATGATTTCCGGCTTCAAGCCACCGGTTAAAGCCAGCATATTCAAGTGAAAATCTTTTTGGAGGTCGGTATAATTCCAAAGCTGATTCAAAATTTTCTGTGGGATGGCGTCGGACTTCAAATCTATCGCGATTCTTAAACCGTCTTTATCGGATTCGTCGCGAAGGTCACGAATGCCTTCGATTCTCTTTTCAGTAACTAATTCGGCAATCTTAATGATAAGCTCGGCTTTATTTACTTGATATGGAATTTCGGTGACAATTATTTTCTTCTCTTCAACTTCAGCTACTCCGCGGATAGTGATTCTGCCCCGGCCCGTTTTATAAGCTTCTATTATTTCCTTCTTATTATAAATAACGCCTCCGGTTGGAAAGTCCGGCCCTTGAACAAACTGCATAAGGTCATCGGAAACCGCCTTGGGATGGTCAATTAAGTGAACTGTCGCGTCAATAACTTCGCTCAAGTTGTGGGGGGGGATTTTCGTGGCCATGCCAACAGCTATGCCATCGGAGCCGTTTATTAAGAGGTTGGGGAGTTTCGCCGGCAGGACTTTAGGCTCTTCGCGGCTGCCGTCATAGTTGGGCATAAAATCCACCGTCTCTTTTTCGATATCAACCAAAAGTTCCTCGGCTAAAGCGGAAAGGCGGCATTCTGTGTAACGCATAGCGGCCGGTGAGTCGCCGTCAACGCTTCCCCAGTTGCCCTGACCCTGAATAAGGGGGTATCTCAATGAGAAATCCTGCGCCATCCTGGCTAAGGCGTCGTAAACTGCCATATCGCCGTGGGGATGATACCTGCCTAAAACTTCGCCTACGACATTCGCTGACTTACGAAGCTTGGCCGAATGAGTAAGTCCGCTATCCCACATCGCCCACAGTATTCTCCGGTGGACCGGCTTTAACCCGTCGCGAACGTCGGGAAGAGCGCGGCCCACGATAACGGACATGGCGTAGTCAAGATAAGACTCCCGCAGTTCTGCTGTTATTTCCCTTTTTTCTATTTTTCCTTGATCCATACTAACTTAGTTTCCCCTTCATTGATGTCCTTCTTTTTAATCGATAGCTTATCAACCGATTCGACTGATTGTCCCAACTCTTCAGCCAAAACCTTTACATACATGTCCACTTCATCCAGCTGGTCCAGAAAACCCTCATCAAAAGACTTGACGGACTGCGGTAAGAAACAGAGTCTTAAATCATCCATATCAACAATGTAGGCCGTGGCTAAGAGTTTCGCGCTGGACTCCTTCTCCAAGCTTATTCCCCGAACCTTGATTCCCGCAACCTCGTATTCCCCCGGACCCTGGATAATCTCCGGCCCGGCGGAGACAACCGGAAGCTCAATTTTGGTCCTTAGGGTTAGGGTAGCTGAAACGTTAGAAGCCGGATTTACTGACAGTTTAAGCTCGCGGGCCTCGACAACGACGCCCGCTGACTTTGAAATCCTAATAATCATTAATTTAATTCTAACAAAAATAGGGTTGATTTTCAATTAAGATTTATCTATAATCACCGCGATTATGCAAACACCGTTAGGAATAAAAACAGAGGAGAGGATGGAGCTCCAAATTCTGAAAGCTGACCCAGGGCTAATGCCAATACTCAAAACCGGAGATTTGATTCAGGTAAAGTTGCTTGAAAGGGTTGGTAAGGCCGTTTACTTTGAAATCCCCAAAATAGGCATGGGCGTGATTCAAGGGGTAGAATTGGCGAACGCGAGAGATGTTTTAAAGAAACTGAACGTTGGAGAGGAAATAGCCGCTAAGGTTGTTGTCCCGGAAAACGACGAAGGAATTGTCGAATTATCGCTAACGGAAGCCGGAAGACAGAAGGTCTGGCAGGAGATTAAAGATTTAAAAGAAAAAGACGAAGCAATAAAGGTGAAGATTGTCGATTCCAATGCCGGAGGGCTCATCGCGGAATTAAACGGCTTGCAAGCATTCTTGCCGGGGTCGCAATTATCGAATGAGCATTACCCACAGGGCACGGAAGGCGACCGTCAAAAAATGGCCGAAGAATTAAAAAAACTGGTTGGCGAGGAATTAAGCGTAAAAATAATCAGCATTAATCCACGCACCAATAAGCTCATAATATCGGAGCGCGAGACGGCCATAACAAGCTCAAAAAATCTTCTGCAGAAATACAAAGCTCACGACGTGATTTCGGGAATCATCTCCGGCGTAGCTAATTTCGGAGCGTTCATTAAATTCGCCGACGACCCGGGAATCGAGGGCTTAATACACATTTCCGAGCTGGACCACCGCATAATAGATAACCCTAAAGAAATTGTTAAAGTCGGCGACCTGGTCCAGGCTAAGATTGTAGAGATTAAAGACGGCAGAGTGACTTTGTCTCTTAAGGCGTTAAAGCATGACCCATGGGAAGACGTTAGCGAGAAATTCAAAGCGGGCATGACTGTAAAGGGCGTGGTTTATAAGCTAACCCCGTTTGGGGCGTTCATAAGATTAAGCGAGGATATAGTCGGTCTTATCCACGTATCGGAATTCGGTTCCATTGAGGAACTTAAAAAAGGTTTGGAGAAAGATTCGGAATACGAATTTATAATAGACTCCGTAAAGCCTGAAGACAAAAGGATTGTCTTAAAACTAAAAACTTGAAGATTTTCTACAAAAACTTTCTCTGGGCAATATTGATTTTGTTGTCCTTATCGCTCGTTGTATCCCTAGCATACCAAATACAGAAACCGCCGGCCGAGGTTGGTATCACTGATTTAGTTAATAGAGTTAACTCTAACCAGGTAAAAGAGATAATCGTAAACGGTGAAATACTGGACGTAACTCTCGTTGACGGCGAGAAGGTGGTTTCCAAGAAAGAGGTTGGCGTAGGCATAACGCAGACTCTCGTGAACTACGGCGTAACTCCAGACTCTCTCACGAAACTCTCCATCAGCGTAAAGGAGGATTCCAGCTTAAGCTTCTGGCTTTCCGTGCTAATCCCCACGCTCTTACCGCTAATAATAATCGGCGCTATGTTCTGGTTTATAACAAAGCAAGCAAGGGGTGGCATAAATCAAGCTTTTACTTTCGGGAAGGCGAATTTAAGGGGCATCTCCAATTTTAAAGACAAGGTTACTTTTAACGATGTCGCCGGACTCAAGGAAGCTAAAGAAGAATTGGAAGAGGTTGTTGATTTCCTTAAAAACCCTGATAAGTATTTAGATATTGGCGCCAAGATTCCCCGCGGGGTTCTTTTGATGGGACCGCCTGGCACGGGGAAAACCCTTTTAGCGAGAGCCGTTGCCGGTGAAGCTAATGTCCCGTTTTTTCACATATCCGCCTCGGAATTCGTGGAGATGTTTGTGGGAGTCGGAGCCTCAAGAACCAGGGACGCTTTCGCGACCGCGAAGCGGGCGGCTCCCTCGATACTATTCATTGACGAAATTGACGCGGTTGGACGGGAGCGCGGCGCCGGTCTTGGAGGAGGACACGATGAAAGAGAACAAACTTTAAACCAAATTCTTGTTGAAATGGATGGCTTTGACCGCAACACGAGAGTAATAGTCTTAGCCGCGACCAACAGGCCAGATGTTTTAGACGCAGCGCTCTTGAGACCGGGACGCTTTGACAGGAGGGTGTTGCTGGATTTGCCGGACGTAAAAGAGAGGGAGGAAATATTAAAGATACATTCAAGAAACAAGCCTCTTGAAAAAAATGTCGATTTAAAGAATGTTGCCGTGAGGACTCCGGGATTCTCCGGCGCTGATCTGGCCAACTTAATAAATGAGGCCGCGATTCTCGCCGTTAAACACGGGCAAAAATCAATAAAACAGGAACACATTTATGAGTCTGTCGAGAAAGTGATGTTGGGGCCGGCGAGAAAAAGCAGGATAATTTCCGAGAAAGAAAAAGAAATTACCGCTTACCATGAAGCTGGGCACGCGCTCGTAGCGGCTGGCCTGAAAGACTCCGACCCAGTTCACAAGATATCAATAGTAAGCCGCGGGATGGCCGGGGGTTACACGCTTAAGCTACCGCTCGAAGAAAGGAGGCTTAAAACTAAGTCGCAGTTCTTGTCTGATTTGGCGGTTATGATGGGGGGTTATGCCTCGGAAAAATTAGTTTATGGAGATATCACAACCGGAGCGTCTAACGACCTTAAAGAGGCGTCCAACCTCGCCCGTCTTCTCGTTACAAGGTTCGGCATGAGCGAGCTTGGGCCGATAACCTTCGGGAAATCAGAAGACCTTATATTTTTAGGCAGAGAGATATCAACCCAGCAGAACTATTCAGAATCAGTAGCGACATCGATAGACGAAGAGGTTAAGAAATTTATTACCAATGCCTATAAAACAGCTGTTAAAATTCTCACGTTGCGTCGTGATGCCTTAAAGAAAATAGCCAAGACTCTGGTGGAAAAAGAGATACTTGAACAAGAAGAATTCTATTCTTTGATAAAAGAGTTCAATTTGAAACCGCTCAAAGCTTAGGTTAAAATCACTCTGATATTGATTCGGAGCGTCGGTCCCGCCTTTGGCGGGACGCTGATAATTATAGTTTCGCTACGCTCAAATAATTATCGCGCCTGTAGCTCAGCGGTTAGAGCATGCGTCTTATAAGCGCAGGGTCCTTGGTTCGAATCCAAGCAGGCGCACTAGACAATTGAGACTCAGATTACAATACCATATAATAGAGGCATGAAGGGTGCTTTGCGCAACAATAAATTCTATCAAGTAGTGGTCGTTTTAGTGGCTCCGTTCCTTTTACTTTATTTGACTGGAGGACTTGATTGTACTACAAGGCTTTTCGGTCCATACACAGTCATGCAGGGCATACAAGTCACATCGCCGGTATTGCTATATCCTCTGATATTATTAGGTATAGCGTTGGTTTTATTGGGTATTCGAAAACTTCTATTCCCCGCAGTACACAGGGTTGATACTGAGGGTATAGATCATGAACTAAATATATTATCTAAAGATGCGTGGACGCTCGGCGGTTTAATAACCCTTTTTGTTGCGTATCCTTTATTAGGTATAACGCTCATAACTTTTTGTTAGAAATAGGACACGATCGTATGAAGTTGTAGATAGTCACTACCACTTTGATAACGGAGTTTAAAAAATGTTTAGTCCCTTTTCCTTTTCTCCATTTCACGCCCCTCAATAAAGGCGCGTAATTTGGTGATATTACATTTGCTCTTGTCCGGATTTATGTACAACAAAAGGAGCTGCGGCAAAAATTACCAAAAGCCTCGTCCATGTCGCAATTTCCCCCAGCAAGTACGCGGCGGGTATCCCATATATAGGGGCGGCGGCAAGCACATCGAGAATAAGCGATATAACAGTCCACAATATCGCAATCATGAAAGCCTCTTTAATTGAAGCGGGCTTAATAATGAACTTCATTAAAAGATAGGTGAACATAAATGCCGCAACCGTAAGCGCTGCTCCATACGTAAAGCCAGTAGGATCCAGCTGAACGCCTTTCGAAATGCCTCCTACAATACCTTTATATAAGATACCACCTACAATAAATCTACCCAAGAAGTTAAGGACCCCGAAACCAATAATTTTAAATGTTAGTATGCCCTTCATGGTCTTTTTTATTATACGGAATTTTATAAACCGAGCCAAGCTTACCTGTGGATGAATTTAGGTGTAACAAAATTGTTTTTCAATGGAGCTGGGGTTGTTTTTCTCCCTTTTTCCATTTCACGCTTTTCAACAAAGGCGCGTATAAATCGTCGTCTATCTTAATCTTAAGCTCATCGAGCTCTTTCTTGGAAGGGTTAGCGTCCTGAAACTCTACGAAAGGAACGTTTTCTATAACAGCTAAAGGAGTTTGTTCGTTCCCCTCTCCCATCACAAGCACTGCCGCAACTGCCAGCGCGTCCATTATGTTTGCTTTCGTGACTTTGAGCTCACGACCAAATATATCCCGTTTGCCAATGTAGTTATTTAAAGCGCGGAACCCGGCATGAGCTACGGCTACGCCCGTTGTCCCCCACCTTAGAGGCGTGGTCTTGCTGTCCGTAATAATGACGCCGATTCTTTCAAGCGAAAACCGCTGCCGCAAATAATTTCTAATTTTATTAGCCGTTTTTTGGGGATTCGATGGCCATAAAATGTAATATCCACTGCCATTAGATTCATCAATGCCTGCGGTAGGAATAAGGAGGCCGTTTTTTACAGTTAGAGTGATGTCATATTTACTTTTCTCCGGAGGGAGGAATAATTCCGCTTCCTGGGCGATTAGTTTTCTCTTATCAGCGTTTTCGATTTTTACAACTCTCTCTTCGCATATCGAAACTATCTTAGAAGTCACGGCAAGAATGGAACGCTCTTTAAAGTTTCTCAAATATTCATCCAGCATAGCGTACAAATCTTTGTTTATTCCGGGAATAATCTTTGCTGTTTTTATTGGTGATACTTTCATGGCAATTTCCAAAAAGCGTACATTAGGCCTTGCTGGTATTCAAGGCAGTACGCGAACTTATGCCTGACATGTCAGTCGCTTGACAAAATATGGAAATATTGTATCATTTTAAGCAGTGAATGGTCGAACATTTTACTTATTATCATAAGTTGGCTATTTAAAAATATGTCGTCCCGAACAAGAATTTTTTTCCAAAGCTGTATGGCATACATGCAGCTCGCTATCCAAGAACAGCAAGCGGGGGAAACTCACGAGGCTATAGGGCGCCTAGCCCAAGCAGCGGAAATGATGGATTCCTTGCCCAGAGAATTAAAAAATGAATATCTTAATCCATATCCGCTGATTAGGGAGCTTCTCGTATCACATCCAAAAAGTTGGGGTGAGTGGATATCAGACCCGAAGTACCGGGAGTTGATTGCGGAGGAATTCGGGAAAATGAGAGATAACGAGATAAGCGCGTCTTTATGGCCTATATCATCTATAATCATATAAGTTATAAGGGTACAAAACCCCCGTCACTTGAAATGGCGGGGATTTCGATTTTACCGGTGGCGTTTAGTCATGTTTAACGGATTTGACTCAATCCTTGTGGTTTGATAACCTGGAAACATAATGAGCGTCAAGAAGCGTGGCAATATGGCAATGTCGATGATAATAAGCTTAGAACATGAGGGCCGTATTTCTTGAGCGCAACATTTAAGACAAAGCAATTAGAAACGGCCTTCAATAGAGAGGGCTGTTTTATTCCAATGTTAAATATAAACAACAATGAATATCACAATTATCAATGATTGCCGCGACGCGAACGCGGCTGGCAGGCAAGCGGCAAGGGCGGCAACGCTTCTCGGTGGAACGGTCGCCTTTATCGGCGTCACCAACGATTTGGAAGCAAGCGGTAATTTAATTGATGCGCTGGATGCGATTGAAGGCAAGGGCGGCATTGTCCTCGTTAATGTCGCGCCTAGAAACGGGACGGCGAAGAAATGGGAAAACGGAACGCCTTTCGGTTATTTTTGGTATAAAGAAACTTTGGTGCTCGCGAGCGTAGATGGGCTTACCCTCTCGCTTGTGAAGAAAC
>JACOTQ010000052.1 GCA_016178255.1 Candidatus Colwelliibacteriota bacterium
AAATTGAGCTAGCGCTTCAGCTATAGTATGCGTTCTCTTGGCGGTAGCCGGGTAAGGATCAATCCGCGCTTTTTTGAGCGCTTCGAGTTTCTTGAGCCGGTCTTGGTACAGCTGTTCTTCTTTTTCCGTCATACATTCATTATAACATAAACCCCTCGTTAGCGAGGGGCTACCAATATTCTAAATACCAAATTCTATATTCCAAATTCTATATTCTATATATCGCGGTCGCGGTAGCAAGTGTTTTATTTATGAATAACGCGAAGGCCGTCACAATATCACCATTAAATTTTGAGCTAAACGGTAACCCTGGAGATACGGTTTCAAACTTAGTTAGGGTGTATAACGATTTAGATGTTGGAATAGGGGTTGCTATGGAAACGCAGGATTTCGTATCAGCCGGAGAACAAGGGCAAGTACTGATAAAAGGTCACGAAGAATCTGGCACATATAGTTTAGCGAATTGGGTATCATTAAGTCCTCAAACTTTTTCACTAGCACCCCATTCTTCTCAAACGGTTGAATTCACCGTAAAAATTCCGGCCGGAGGCGAGCCTGGTGGGCATTACGCTTCGGTATTAGCAACAGTTTCCGGAGAAGCTCCAGGCGGAGGGGTGGGTATTAATCAGAAAGTTGGAGCTCTACTTCTCCTAAGTGTCGCTGGTGAAATTTCAGAAAATCTTGGTTTGGTTGATTTCAATCCTGACTCGGGCTTTACGGAATATGGTCCGGAAAAACTTATCGCGCGTTTCAAAAATGAGGGCACTGTTCACTTGAAACCACGAGGCTTTGTTATCATAAAAAATGTCCTTGGCAACGAAGTAGTAAAGATGGATTTACCACAACTTAATGTTTTGCCCCAAAGCGCTAGGACAGTAGATATTCCCCTAAAAATAGAGGGTCAGTTCGGTAGGTATGAAGCTACATTGGCCGCGATTTATGGCGCTACCAATGAGCCTTTGTCAGCTATTACAGTTTATTGGGTAATACCATATAAACTTTTAGCAGTGTATGGGGGAGTCTTATTAGTACTTCTTATATTGGCTTACAGGGGAAGAAAAAGGGTGGGATTGGCTTTAAGAATATTATTCAAGGGAGAACAAAAGTCTAGTTAATTTCTCTGGGCGTCAGTTTATGAACTATGTATGTTCTATATCCAATTATGGAAAAAAGAAACAATCGCTTTGCTTTTCTTACTGGCAGTAGTTTTATGGCAAGGAAGTCAACATACAACTAAAGCATCCCACACGCTTGAAACACAGCCGCAACGTGGAGGAGTAGGGATTTCCATTACCATTGAAGGAGGCGGTGCTTCATCTGTGCCTCAATTAGACCAACCTTCACAGAAAGGAGGCGGAGGTCCGGGCGTGAGCGCTATTCCTGCTCCGGCAACGGTGGTACTAAAAGGTTTCAGCTATCCGGAAGCATTAGTCACTTTCTTGAAAAACGGAGCTACTATTGGTAATACTCTGTCCGATAAAAATGGTGTCTTCGAAAAAACAATCGAGACTGACCCGGGCATCTCGACTTTCGGTATCTGGGGAAAGGATCAACTTGGTATCAATTCTCAAACCACTAACATTACAATCAGCCTTATAAGCGGGACAAAAACTACTGTATCGAATGTGGTCTTAAGTCCTACGATATCCGCCGACAAAAACGCGGTTACTCAAGGAAAGAAAATCACTATCTTCGGCAGCGCCACGCCCAAAAGCGATGTGAGGATATTTAATAACTATTCTCCCGGACAGTTACTCGCGCCCATAAAAGCAGAGGAGAACGGTCACTGGGAATATGTTTTGGAGACCTTAGAACTTCAGGCGGGGGAGTATTCATTAAAAGTAAACTCCCAACTTGAAGTCTTAGGTTTGATTTCCGCTTTTTCAAGTGACGTCTTATTCAATGTCGAAAGAAAAAGCTGTTTTGGCTCTGATTTAAACAATGATGGTAAAATTGATACGGCTGATTTCTCTATCTTGATGTTTTATTGGAATAAACCATTGCCGAAAACAAGAGATGTGTCGGTAAACAGCTGCGTAGACACAGACGACGACGGGTTTGTAAGCTTAGCTGATTTTTCAGTAATGATGTACAAATGGACGGGATAGCGAAGTTAGAATATAGAATTTGGAATTTTGAATATGGATACACAAAAAATATAATCGAATGAAGAAGTTTTTAACTGCGCATTTTAATCTCATGCGAAATTCCAAATTCTTTCTTGTGTTCCTATCTTCTATCTTCTATATATTATATTCTGCGCCTGTGGCGCTCGCCGCCACGCTTTACTTCTACCCTCAAAATTTGGACGTCTTCCAGGGAGAAAACGTTGTTTTAGAGGTTCGTTTGAACACTGACGGAGAAACTATAAATGCCTTAGAAGTTGAAGGAGGATTAGCAGGAGAAAATATGACAATAGATTCAGCTGATACTTCCAACTCTTTGGTTAGAATTTTTATTGAGCCAGCGCGAACAGACGGCAAAAAATTCCGTTTCATAGGAGGCGCGCCAGGGGGATTCAATGGAGTAGGAATAATAGGCAGATTGAACTTAACGGCCTTGGCAACGGGCAACAATGCCATTTCGTTCAATGAGCCGGTTAAAATATTTACCAACTCGGAAAAAGCCACCCAATCAGCTGTGAAATTCTTAGGCGCGACTTTTAACGTCATTGACAAGCCTGAGGGTTATATTGAGCTTTCCTCGAGAACTCATGCTAAACAAAACGCCTGGCATAACGCAAAGGAAGTAAACATACATTGGGATTTAGCGCCGGGAGCAGAATATAGTTATCTCGTGAGCCTTGACCAAACCGCGGTTCCTGACGAAATAGCGGATAAGCCAGCAGGAGACAAGCTTTGGTTAGGCGATATAGCTCTAAACGATTTGACGGATGGCATCTATTATTTCACTGTTAAAGAAATAGGAAGTCATATCGTTTCTCGCTACAGCATTTTTCAAGATGTTACGCCTCCGGAGTGGGTAAGTATAACCTTAAATAAAGGCACGCCTGAAACAGAAAATAAGAGTTACGTAAGTTTCCTGGCTAAAGACTCGACCTCTGGCATAGATTATTACGAAATAAAAATAGATGATGGAATTTTTGAACAAGTTCCGCCGCCGAATTATATCGTGAACAAGACGGATTTCCGGAGAATAGTTATCAAGGCTTACGACAGAGCTGGTAACACTGTTGAACAATCAATAGAAACGAAGGGTGGGAATTACTCTGTTTGGATAGGTTCCGCCTTTGTTATTTTAATAATATTCTCAATATTCATCATAAGATTCCGCAAAATCTGATATAATAAAGGCAGGTGTTCAAGAATTTCGTAATTTATAGCGTTCTCGCAACTCTGCTTTTTGCGCCGTTTATCGGGGGCGGCTTCCACGCTAATGCCCAAGAGCAAAGCGGAGCATCATTGTTTCTAAGACCCTCGTCGGGAACTTTTATAGTTAACAACACTTTTGATGTCTCAATAATACTGAATACCAACAACAGGTCTGTTAATGCCATTGATGCCATATTGGCGTTTCCGCCCGATAAGTTGCAAGTTGTCTCACCATCTTTAGGAAAATCAATCGTAGGCATCTGGGCAACACCGCCAACGTTCAATAACCAAGACGGGACACTGCGTTTTCAAGGCGGAATTCCTTCTCCCGGAATAAACACTTCAAGTGGGGTCATCTCGACAATCACTTTCAGGGTAAAATCCGTGGGAACTGCGACTGTAAATATTCTTGACAAGTCTAAGGTTTTTTTAAACGATGGCTTAGGTACCGACATCCTCACCGATAAAAGCGGAGGTATATACAATTTGGTCCTCCCGCCTCCGGCTGGGCCTTCAACAATTTCGCCGACCCACCCCGACCAAACGCAGTGGTATACAAATAACACCATCATCTTTGAATGGGCAGGGGAGGATAAGGTAAGCGGATACAGCTATATGTTGAATGATGAACCGGTTGATACCCCGGACGATATTTCGGAAGGTCAGACTACCGGGGTTGCTTTTAAAAATGTCCAAGACGGTACTCATTATTTCCACATAAAATCAATCAAAAATGGAACATGGGGAGGCGTAAGCCACTACGCCGTAAAAATTGACGCAACTGCCCCGGCCGAATTTAAAATAAACATTTCCCCTGGTCCAAAAACCACAAGCAAGCTCCCGGTAATAGACTTCGTAACAACCGACAATTTGTCCGGAATTGACCATTATGAACTGAAGATTATTCCACTGGATCCTCAAAATCTTAAGCCCTTAGGAGAAGACCAGCGTTTCTTCGTGGAAACGCAGGGCCGCTTTATACCCGAAGAACTTGGATTGGGAAATTATGACGTCATTGTGAGAGCCCACGACAAAGCGGGTAACGTAAGAGAGGTGGCTCAATCTTTAAACATTGTAAATCCTTTTTTCAGCATATCCGATTCCGGTTTAATAATACTCGGAAAGTTTTCTATGCCTTGGGTAGCTTTATTTATTACAGGCGTTCTCATGATGCTCATTCTTATGTATACCCTCTGGATTATATTTAGAAAACACAAGGGCCGCGAAATTAAAGAACTGGAAATCGCTCTTAAGGACCCCGCGATAAAAGAAAGGCTTAAATACCTTAGAGAAAAGCATAAAATCTACGCAACGAAAGGCGCTAAAGCATTAGCAATTATTTTAGTGATAGGAGGCATCTTCGCTGGTAATATTGCTGTCTCGAGAGCCCAAACCGATGGCGCCAGCTTCACTAAATTAGTACCGCCGGTTATAACAACGACTCCCAAGAAAATAACTAACGACCAGCTGTTTTATATCGGTGGAAACACGGAAATAACAGGAGGTCAGGTCATTATCTACATTCAAAACGTTCAAGATAATCAAGTTTTAAACGCCACGGTAGACTCTGACGAAAAGGGTACTTGGTTTTACACGCATGGGTCGCCTCTCACAAGCGGTAACTACCTCGTTTGGACACAACTTAAGGTCGGCAACGAATTTTCCCCGCCGAGTCCGGCCGAAGAAATAACTGTCAACCGCACCGCTTTCCAAATCGGAGCCTCGCTCGTAAGCTATGAAGAGATTTACTTCCTATTTTCACTACTTCTCTTCGCGATAGTTCTAATCCTTGCGTACTTAAATGTTTACCACTACTACAAGAGCCGCGGCAAAGACGAGCGCGTAATGAAAGAAATCAAAGAAGCGGAAGAGGCTATTAAAGTCGGCTTCATAACTCTGCAACGTGATATTGCCGGAGAATTAGCAATCATCCATAACGTCAAGCTTAGTAAGGAAATCTCTAAAGAGGAGGCAGAAAAAGAAAAGCAATTGCTCGAAGATTTAGAGACGGTAAACGAATATATCAAAAAAGAGGTTTCTGATATCCGGAAAACAGCATAGGTTTTTTACCTTCGAACTGAATTACTTTTAATTCAAGACGCCCGTCAATTATTGAAGCCGCGAGAAGCTTAATTCTTTTACCATGAACAATGGTAAAAACTCCGGGGTCTGGATTTAAGGCCCGTATCTTTCTCAATATAGGCAAAGCGGTGTTTGAATCCCCCCCGCTAATCGCTTTTTGCAAATCTTTAGAATCAACATAACCTTCATCAGTGGTAAATTTTTTAGTGTAAGTCGCTTCCGCCTCGTCTTGAGGTTTTGCTACTATTGCGCCATTCGTGAATTCCGGAAACGATTTAACGAGCAAATCGCCAGCCAAGTTGGCTATCTTGAAAGAAAGGCTCTCGTAGGTGTCAGTTTCAGAAATGTCAATTCTGGCGCCGGCAATCATTTCGCCGTGGTCGACCTTATTATCCAAGATATACAAAGTCACTCCCGTCTCGGTAAAACCTTCCAGTATTGAGGATTGAATGGGGGATGGTCCTCGTAGTTTAGGCAAGACCGACGGATGAACGCCAACCACTCCGAGGCGGGGGATAGCCACCAAATCCGCTGGCAATATCTTCGAATAAGCGCAGACAACATAGAAATCGGCGCCGTAACCCTGAAGAACATTCAAAAATTTATCATCTATCTTTTCCGGCTGAAGAATATCTATCTTTTCTCCACTCTTTTCTACGGCTATTTTCGTCGGCGGGGGAGTAATAATCCCTCTTCTTCCGTACGGCCTGTCCGGATTACAAACAATGGCTTTAGGAGGTACGTGAGCATCGATTAACTTCCCAAGAACCTTTGCCGCAAACTCCGGCGTCCCAAAAAAGATATATCTCATATCACTTATTTTTTGATACGGTCAGTAAATAGTTTGCCGTTTAAATGGTCCACTTCATGTTGGAAAACCCTCGAAAGCAAGCCCCATGCCTTTATTTTAATTTTTTTGCCATTCTTGTCTAAACCAGTCAAGGTTATCTTATCCGGCCGGAAAACTTCCCCATAAACTTGTGGAACGCTTAAGCACCCTTCCTCACCGCCGACCTCTGAAGAACTTTCTTTAGTTATTTTTGGATTAAAAATCGCATAAAACTTCTTGTCTGCCTTGGCAACAAAAACACTAAAGCTCAAACCGATTTGGTTGGCGGAAAGGCCTATGCCATCGGCTTCGTCCATAGTAATCCTCATTTTTTTAATCAATTCGCTAACTTCGCTTTTTTTGAATTTCCCAAAATCAAAATCGTAAGTTTTCCGCCTCAAAACGTCTTCCTCGTGCTTATTTTTCACGCTTAATATTTTAGTCATCTTGAATATTCGCCTATTTTCGCAGCAGAGCCATAAAATACGCCCCTCTGTTCTTAATATTTTTCATCTCCGCGACGTTTTTTGCCAACTTAATTAGTTTATCCATATCGTACTCTTTGGCAAGTTTCATATATAACGACTTATGTTCGACGTCATTTAATATTTCAGAAAGCATAAGACCGGTCATCTGATGAGAAGAGTAAATCTTTGACTCCTTGGCCCTCTTTTTAAGCAGTTCCTTGTAATCCATCAACATTGATATTATATCAAAAACCAGACTATAATTTACATTGCATTAAAAATGAAGAAGAAAATAGTGACAGCGATTGCGTTTCTTATAATAATAGGCCTTTCCGGCACGGGGTCTTATTATTTGGGTTTTGAATCCGGCTTAAAGCAGACTAAAAACATTGTCATAGAAGGCCTTAAAGGAACAGAAACGCCCGGAGGTAAGAATATTGATTTTAGCGTCTTCTGGCAGGTTTGGGATAAGCTCAAGAAAGAGCACGTAAACGGCGACAGACTTAAAGACCAAGATTTGGTTTATGGAGCAATTCAAGGACTTACGAAGTCAACCGACGACCCTCACACTTTATTCTTTAGCCCCGAAGATTCTCAAAAATTCACCCAGGACATAAGCGGCAGTTTCGGCGGAATTGGAGCGGAAATCGGAATTAG
>JACOTQ010000058.1 GCA_016178255.1 Candidatus Colwelliibacteriota bacterium
ATTCCTTATCTCGGCCTTTGTTATGGTATGCAGCTCGCGGTTGTTGAGTACGCAAGGGGTATGCTAAATCTCAAAGGCGCCAATACCACAGAGAATGACAAAAAAACCAGCTATCCGGTGATTGACGTGATGCCCGAGCAGAAAAAGAATCTCAAAGAGAGTAATTACGGCGCGACAATGCGTTTAGGCGCTTATCCCGCCGAACTCAAAAAAGGAACTATTGCGGAGCGAGCTTACGGGAAAACGAAAATATCCGAGCGCCACCGCCACCGTTATGAGGTTAATCCCCTCTATGTCGATAAACTGCAGAAAAAGGGATTAGTTTTCTCCGGTGTTTCTCCGGACAGACGCTTAATGGAAATTATGGAGTTGCCGAAGGATAAGCACCCGTTTTTTGTTGGCACTCAATTTCATCCCGAGCTTAAATCAAGGCCGCTTGCTCCGCATCCACTATTTAGAGAATTTATGAGAGCGGCTTCAGGACTGCTATAATTATTAAAAGGTCAATAAAGATAGTAAATTAAGTATTTTCCTTCATGAAAGGGGATGCCGTGATTATTTTGCACGGATGGGGCAGTAGCGCTCATTCGTTCGACCGTATTAAAGAAGCTCTTATTAAAGGGAGTTTTCGGGTCTATGTTCCGGACTTGCCTGGTTTTGGGGGCGCAGCGGAACCGCCGTCCGACTGGAGACTTAATGATTACGCGACTTTTGTCCTGCGCTTTGCCGAAGAACAAAGAATAGATAAGTTTTATCTTCTCGGACATTCTTTTGGTGGACAGGTGGGAATTTTGTTTGCCGCCCGATTTCCGGAGCGGGTTAAGGGATTGATTTTGTACGGAGCGGCGGCGGTACGGCGAAAAGACAGTTTTAAAAGACAGATTTTTATGGTGTTCGCAAAAACCGGAAAAAAATTCCTATCTTTCCCTCCTTTCCGCTTTTTGCAGAGACCGGCAGCCCGTTTGCTTTATAAAACCGCAGGCTCGGTTGATTATCATCGGGCCAGTGATACCATGAAGAGCGTTATGCGCACCATTCTTAAGGAAGATGTCACGTCTTTTTTGCCCCGTATCAGCGCGCCGACCTTACTTATTTGGGGAGAGCATGATAGAGCCACTCCGCTTGCCGATGCGGAAATAATTCGTAAGTCTTTGCCCAACGCAACGCTCGCTGTTATAGCGGGCGCGGGACATAGCGCGCATAAAGAACAGCCTGAAAAGTTCCTTGAAAGCCTTCTCCCTTTTCTATTGAAATAATATGAGCGCCGCAGTATTTCTCTTAAAAATTATTTTAGTCATCTTAACCGTAAAGGCGTCACTTTTCTGGTTATATATTTGGCAGTTAAAGGAGTACCGGCTTCTCCGCTTCATGGCCGAGTACGGCGGTCTCAAGAAAATTCTGCGCCTGTGGCTGTTTTCGGGCGGCCGGCGGTTTTATGCGCCAGTGTGGACGAGTAAAGCGATACTGGCTTTGATGTTTCTCTTTGCTTTACTTCTTCTTTCGGCAGTTTTTCTGCCATATCTTTTGGTTTATTTTCTCGCCGCGCCTCTCGCAACCGCGGTAGTTTATATTCTCCGCGTCCCCACGAATTTTATGAAAGAATCTGTCTATCGCCGCGCGGAGTCTCGGATTCGCCGCGCCAAAGAAAAAGGACTAATTGTAGTTGGCATCACCGGCAGTTATGGCAAATCATCCACTAAAGAATTCTTAAGCCAAATTCTTTCCCATAAATTTAAGGTTCTAAAAACGCCGCGCAATATTAACAGCGAATTAGGCGTGGCTCGTTTCGTTCTCGATAAAGTTTCCGAAAACGACAAAGTGCTGGTGGTTGAGATGGGTGCTTATCATACCGGCGAGATTGCCAATCTGGCGCGCATCGCGCGTCCCGAGATAGGGATTCTGACGGGTATTACCGAACAGCATCTGGCGCTTTTCGGCTCTTTGGAGAACATTAAGAAAGCTAAATTTGAGTTGATAGAATCTCTACCCCAAAACGGCTTGGCGGTTTTTAACGGGGATAATGAGTATCTTCCGGAGATGGCGAAACGATGGCAAGGCAAGAGTATTATTTATCACCGCGATCAAAACTTGCGTCCCGATTTACCGCCCCATTATCAGACTAATCTAAGCGGCGCGGTTGAAGTGGCCCGCTATCTGGGTATGAGCGATAAGGAAATTGAGGCGGGCATAAAGAATATTCGTCTTACTGACATTATGATTAGTACCCATACGGGCCGGGGCGGCGCTTTTGTTATCAATGATACTTACAGCGCCAACCCCGAAGGGGTGCGCGCGGCTTTCTTGGTAAGCTTATTAACGAGGCGTGCGATGTTGCCATCATAACCACGGCTGATTCTTTTGCTGTTCTTAAGGGTGCACTGGGAGAAAAGGCTTTTTTGGCTACGAGGCCGGATATGGCGATTAATTTTCTACAAAAGGCGGCAGGCCCCGATGCGGCCATTCTCTTGGAAGGCAGAATCCCGGAGTCTGTGGTAACGTTTCTACAATGAAGCTTTTCAAAAAGCCGATATTCGTTTCCATATCCCCGAACGCGCAGGCAGGCGATGTTTTTTTGGCTATAAAGCTGGTTCTACAGCCTTGGCGATGGAGGAGTGGCGGCGCGCCCAGAGAGTTCGCTAAAAAGCTTAAAAGCTATTTAGGAATTAAAAATGTATTTTTATTCGAGAGCGGTCGGACATCGCTTTACGCTATTTTAATGGCTATTGGTTTGAAAGCGGGCGATGAGGTTTTGGTTCAGGCATTTACCTGCACCGCGGCCGTGAACCCCATTCTTTGGGTTGAAGCCAGGCCGGTTTATGTGGATATAGATAGCGACTTTAATATGTCTCCGGCTGATTTGGAAAAGAAAGTGACACCGAGAAGCAAAGCGGTAATTATCCAGCACACTTTCGGTTATCCCGGGAAAATTGACGAAATAACGCGGATAGCCAAGAAAAATAAACTTTTAATTATCGAAGATGCCGCGCACGCGCTGGGCGCCAAGTACAAAAGCAAAAAAGTAGGCGCCTTCGGGGACGCGGCGATTTTCAGTTTCGGCAGATATAAAATAATGTCATCTGTTTTTGGCGGCGCGGCCGTAACGAATAATCCGGATATCGCGCGTAATTTAGAGCGGTCCGTTGATGGTTGGGACTTTCCGTCAACGTTTTGGATTTTTGAGCAGCTCTTTCATCCGATACTCCTTTCCGTTACAAAGCCGTTTTACAATTTTTTTAGTCTTGGCAAAGTCGCAGTGGTTATCGCCAAAAAATTAAAGCTGATTTCATTAAGCGTTTATTCCGAAGAAAAGAGCGGCGGCAAGCCGCCGTTCGGGCCGTCTAAGATGCCCAACGCGCTCGCATTATTGGGCTTAAAGCAAATTGGCAAGCTCACGCGGTTCAATGAACATAGAACGAGCGTCGCTAATTTTTACAAAGAAAGCTTGTTTCGTAACAGTAAGATTTCTATTGTGGAATTTCCAAGAAGTTCTGAACCCGCGTTTCTCAATTTTCCTATCAGTGTTCAAGACGGGGATTTGGTGCGCCAATTAATTAAAGAAGGCAAAAGGCGAGGAATTTATCTGGAGGTGTGGCCGGCCAAGAGAGTAATCGGCCCGTCCGGCACGGATTTAAAAAAGCTTGGCTATATTTCCGGGTCTTGTCCTAAGGCGGAGGATTTATCCGCGCGGTCGCTGGTGTTGCCCACAAGTCCCAATACGACTATGCGAGACGCGAGGCGAGTCGTCAATTTAATTAACGATTTTTTCGGGAAATAGATGTTCAAAATCAAGGAAATCAAAGACAAAAAAGTTTGGGAAAGTTTTGTTTTGTCCCAGCGAAATAAAACTTTCTTGCATTCCTGGAATTGGGGGAAATTCAATGAAAGTCTGGGGAGTAAAGTTTTTCGGCTGGGCATATACGATAGCGATGGAGAACTGTCGGGCGTTTTCCTGACTTTGAAAATCGTGGCGAGGCGTGGGTCTTTCTTGTTTGTGCCTCAAGGTCCCGTAGATAGCGATACCAACTTTGAGATGCTGGAGGTTACGCGGGATTATTTGAAGAACCTGGCTCTTAAGGAAAATTGCAGCTTTGTAAGAATTAGCCCGATTTTGCCCAACGACGTGGAAAGCGAGAATCTTTTTAAAAAGGCTGGCTTCCGAAAAGCGCCGATGCATATGCACGCGGAATTGATGCGGGTTCTCGATTTATCCCAATCCGAGGAGAAAATATTAGGCGGTATGAGAAAAACAACTCGCTATTCTATCAAGAAGGCGGAACGGGAGGGCGTGAAGATTATTAAGAGCCGTAATCAAAAGGATGTGGCTATCCTTAAAGAAGTTTACGATAAGACCGCGAAGCGGCAGAAGTTCGTTGCCTTCTCGGACGATTATCTTCAAAACGAGTTTAATTCTTTCAAGGGAGACGACCAGGTGCTCATCTTTTTAGGCGAGTATAAAAACAGGATTATCGCCGCCGCAATGATAATTTTTTACGGAGACGCGGCTTTTTACCATCAAGGCGCGACTTCCTTGGAGCATCCTGAAATACCGGCGGCTTATCTTCTGCAATGGGAGGCTATCAAAGAAGCCAAAAGGAGAGGCTGTAAGGTTTATAATTTTTGGGGGATATCCGCCGATGACAAGCCAAATCATCCTTGGGCCGGGCTAACTTTATTTAAGAAAGGTTTTGGGGGGACGAGCGAGGAATATCTTGGGGCGCAGGATTTAGTTGTAAAGCCTTCTTATTGGCTGAGTTTCATGATAGAAATTTTTAGAAAAGCGAGGCGCCGTCTTTAAAAGTTCAAAGTAATGAATTTACCCATCCGACTTAATGATTAAATTTAATCGTGTTATTATGGTCCTAGTATTCCCTCTTTGTAAATCTTGCTATACTATGGAGGAATAGAATTACATTATGTTTTCTCAAAATCAATGGTATGAGTCTACAGTATTTGCTGTAATCGTTGGTGTTGTTTCTGGGTTGACCGTATTTCTTGTAGATAGATTATTAGTCCAAGTTCAAGGAGGCGACCTTGAACTACTTGTTATATTTACTAGCGGTACTATTTTTGGGATTATTTCTGGTGCTTACTTCGTGTATGCATCGAAGAGTACTCCACTAAGAAAGGTTCTGCAGTATATTGTTTGGGTCAGTATCTCTGCTGTGAGCTTTTTTATAGCTTCAATAATGTCCGTCGGGTCGGTTGGTGGTGGTATAGCAGGTTCGATTACTCCAGATGATTTTGTAACTGGATTTGCTAGTGCCGTCTCTTGGGGAGGACTTATTGGCATTGGTATCTTGATGCTGGGATTTAGAGTATTTTCGAAACCACACAAGAAAGATGTTTTATATCTTCTATTGGCTGCATTTTTAATACCGATGATACTCTCTCTTTTTTTTGTGACGCCTGAACTTTCTTACACAATGGCAGGCGTTCGGACTCAAAATAGTGTATTTATGTTTTGTTTATATATATTTTGGCAAACTGCTGTAATCGTAATTTTCTCTCGTGTTCTCATTCGAGAAAACAAAAAAGTATCTCAAATCCCAGCATCTGAATAAAAACTTTTTCGTTCATTAAGCATGTGTTATACCTAAGTATTTTGTATTCTGTGGCTGAAATGTCTTGAAGTTGTAGGATTTAAATCGTTTGCCGAAAAAGCGGTACTGGATTTTTCTGTACCAATTTCTGCTATTATTGGCCCAAATGGTTCTGGAATCAAATGTCGCAGAAGCGATGAGCTTTATCTTTGGCGAGTAGTCGAATTGCATATGCAGATGGCAAAAAGTGGTTATGCGCCAGTTATATGGCGTCGTTAATGCTTTAAGAGTAGTTTTAAAATATCTTTGGAATATTGATGTAATAAGTAATCGGGAATCTTGGATTCTCCCGAGTAACGGGGTATATTTAGGTCGAAGATTATAGTATGGCCTTACCATCCGAGGAAATAAAGGAGAAATTGGATATTGTCCAGTTTTTGAGGGACTACCTTGAGTTGAGGCCGGCGGGCAAGAACCTGAAGGCTCTTTGTCCTTTTCACTCCGAGAGAACGCCGTCTTTCGTGGTTTCGCCGGAGCGGCAGATTTGGCATTGTTTCGGGTGTTTTCCGCCAGGCCAAAAAGTTAAAACGCCTTTCGGCTATCATAATATAGAGGATTTAGATGAGAATCATTATGTTTACTCGGATAGCGGCAACATAAGAAAAATCTTAGCAACACATAAACGGCGCTATGAAGGCGATATAGTAAACGTCAAAGTGAGGAAATTAAACGAAATAGTTTCTCTCACCTCTGACCATAAGTTAAAAATAGTCAGACCAAGAACTTCGTATCATAAAAAAAGTAAGCAATTTTATCGGCAGACGCGGGATTATGGTTCTAAAAAAATAGAAGATTTGGACTTGTTGAGAGTGCTCATAGAAGAAAAAGGAGAGAAAATCGAAATTGCGGCTGGTGAGTTAAGGAGAGATGATTTTGTAATGTATCCCATCAATAATCGCATTGCCGATTTGGAAGAAATCAACCTAAGGGATTATCTTCAGAAAAAATATCGATTTGGCCCAAGGCCAGCTGAAATTCCTTATGAAGTGAAAGTTAATCAAGACCTTCTTAAGCTCATTGGCTACTATGTAGCTGAAGGCAGTAGCCATCGCGCTTACATAAGGTTTAGTTTGGGCGATCATGAGGAAGATTTTGCTAACGAGATAGTTAGCATTATAAAAAGGATATTCAATCTTACGGCGAAAATTCACAAGAGGAGAGGAAAGAAAAGCGGGCTTGAGATAACAGCGTGCCATTCATTTTTATCTGACATTTTTAAAAATCTATGCGGTGACGGCGCGAGTCAAAAACACATCCCTTTCATTCTTAGCGAGCTGCCGATTGACAAACAGGCAGTGTTGTTAAAAGCAGTTCATCGCGGCGATGGCCATTCCTACATAGGTAATCGGTCCTCAAAAAAATATCAATCTATAACTACCGTTTCACGGGTTTTAGCGGAGCAAATTGTGGATTGCCTGCTAAGGAGCGCCATTTTTCCATCATTATCTGTTTCAAAAGCGAAAATTGATAAACTAAATATTAATCATAAGGAATCGTATATAGTTAGCTGGTCTGAAGAAGCCATACCTCAACATTCTTTAGTTTATAAAGACGCAGAGGGTTCGCAATATTGGCTCTTGCCGGTAAGCAAGATTAACAAAGAACCTTATAAAGGATTTGTTTATAATCTTACTGTTGACGAAGACCATTCATACATTACTACTGCCTTTGCTGTTGGGAATTGCGGGGAGGGCGGCGACATTTTCAAGTTCTTGATGAAATATGAGAATATTGAGTTTTATGAAGCGCTGAAGATTTTAGCGGAGAAAGCGGGGATAGAATTGAGGCAGTTGAGTCCCGTTGACCAAAGGCAGTTCGGCGTTCTCTATGATATAAATAGCGCCGCCGCCAAATTTTTCAGCGACGCACTTGAGGAATCGGAGAGAGCGAAGAAATATCTTAGCGAGAGAGGCCTTAAGCGGGAAACAATTCGTGAATTCGAATTAGGCTTTGCTTCCAATGCTTGGGAGGCTCTTACGTTACACCTTGTAAATAATAATTTTGAAATTAGCGATGTTGTAAGAGCTGGCTTGGCTTTCAAAACCGAAAAAGGAAAGTATATTGACAGGTTCCGAGGGAGA
>JACOTQ010000063.1 GCA_016178255.1 Candidatus Colwelliibacteriota bacterium
GAGCGTTCCTCCGGCTCGGAGGCCCCCGCCTTCGATGCTTAATGAATTCACGTCGATAATCCTTATATTAGTTTGTAGGTCCTCAAGGTACGATTTTATATTATTGTATTCTCCGGTCAACCTCATTGTAACCCGAACCGACCCCAATGGCTTAATAAGCGAGCCTTGAAGCGCTGGCTTCAATGGGGGGTACTGTAAAGACAGGGATTCGATTTTCAGATTATTAATTTTAGCAATCCCCTGCAGTTGGTTTATTATTTCTGGAACCTGCTCTTCATTAGGAAGCACCAGAGAAACATTGTCTTGGATTTGAGATAAACTCTTGTATTGGCTTAGAAGCTTGTTCACCGCTTCAATCGATTGCTTTTGATTTTCAAGAAGCGTTTTACCGGCTTCGTTCTTGTCCCGAAACGTTTGGATTTCAACATAAACTGGTTTTACAAAGTTGGAATAGCTAACCACCGCGGCCACCAGTAAAAGCACGCTGCTTATTATACTTAAAAATCTATAGGTGGATGATTTCATTTCTTACTTTAATTCTCGCGCTGAATTTCACATTTTTTTCGGCCGCGGACGAACTATCTAAAGCAACGCTCTCCACCCAAGACGCTTTCTTGTAAAGGGCAAGTTGCGCCGACAAGACCTCGTAAGATTCTGCGAATCCGTCAATTCTAAGACTTCTATCGGGCACGGAGAGGTTAGTTGAAGCGTAGACAACTTTTTGGTGCGTAACCGACTCCAATAAAGGAAGCAGGTTAGAGGTTGTCACATGCGCGCCTAAAACGCTTTTTAAATTAGCTATTTGTGAATAGAAATTAATAAAATTTTTCTGGTCGGCCGATTGTATCCCCAAACTAAGTTTATTCAGTTCTGCGTCAGTACCGGCAATCGATTTCTCGATAAATGGTTTATAACCGAAACGCAGACCGAAATAAACGAGGAGCGACGCGATAAAGACGATGAACGAGAAAACAAGCATCCGCCATGGCCATTTCACCGTCATTCTTTCTTTTAAGAATTGGTCGTTTAGATTCCTTGTGTATTGAGGCATTTATTAAGCTTGGTCTGGCATACTTATGTAAATTGTCTGATTCCGAGCCCTAAGGCGACCGCGAATGGGGCTCCGATTTCTCTAATTAAAGGTTCGACCTCCGGCGGATAAGAGATTTTAGCGAAAGGTTCTGCTTTAAGAGTTGGTAACTTCATTTGTTCGTCAAAATATTTCTCTATTCCCAAAAGATTGGCACCGCCGCCTGACAAAATCACCCTTTCAACTATGCCTTTACCCGCTTCGCTGCGAGGCAAGCGAGGCGAGTAATTTTTTTCGTAATTATTTTTAACTCGTTTTGCTTCTCCAATTATAACATCCAAAAACGGCAACATCAAAGTTGATAGCTCCGATTCCCCGCCCATACCTACTAAGCCTTTCTGTTTTTTTAAAACTTCGGCGCGGCGGACGCTGATATTCAAACTGGACGCGATTGATTGAGTCAAAGATCCGCCGGCGAAGTCAGTCTGGGCGCTGTATTTCAGCAACCCCCTTTCGGCAATGGAAATGTTAGTTGAACGGGCTCCAATATCAACGATGAGAGTGGTTACTAAGTCGCCCGTCGTTAAAATTCTCGCTAAGCTCAAGCCTTCGATTTCCAAGGCGCGCAAGCTCAAACCAGCTGTCTTAAAAATGCGCTGGTATTTCTTGATGTGTTCATTGGGAACGGAAATTAAAAAAATCTGCTGGTGTTTAATGCCCTTCTCGTCTTCATAATCACCAACTGGTAACCAATCAATTGTTACTTCTGAAACAGGGAGCGGCACAAGGGCTCTTGCCTGATACTCCATAGCTTGAGCAGTTTCCTGCGGCGACATGGCTGGGACATCAAGCAAAGTCGTAAATGAGGCGAAAGCAGGAAGAGAAGCAACGGCATCGGTGGTTCTAATATCCAGTTGTTCCACAAGTTTCTCCAGAAGCTCCGCCGTTTCGTTGTCCAGCATTTTGAGACTGGAAGTCTGAATGGCGTTATTGAGCCTTTCAAGATGGCCGTAGCTTTCCAAAACGCCATAATTCTTCAAGATCGGCTTCACGCCTGAACCAGTAAGCTCGGCGATTTTAATGGAAGTTGTGCCGATATCAACGCCCAGGTAGGTTCTTCTGCCAAGCGCGGATTTTAGAGATTTAAGAGGGTTGAACATATTGAGCCTGACTTAGATTCATTAATGTTATTATACTACGATATGCATTCGTTTAAGAAACTCGGGAATCTCGCGCTTGACATCTTCTTTCCTCCGATATGCCTTAACTGCAAAAACTATTTAGAAGATAGTGAAAGACCAAACCTGATATGCGACGCTTGTTTTAAAAGCATAGAAATCAATAAGATTGTTTTTCGCCCACAAGGAAATTTTATTCTGGCCGCGGCCGCATCGTATGAAAATCCCGCTCTCCGCAATCTTATACATTATTTTAAGTACGAGGGCTTTCTCCAAGCTCAAAAGCCATTGGGGGAAATATTGATTAGCTATATTAATAATCTTGACATCGATTTTAAAAACTACTTAATAATTCCTGTGCCGCTTTATCCTTCCAAGTTACGAAAAAGAGGTTTCAACCAATCCGAAACACTGGGCCGCATAATAAGCAACCATTTTCAGCTTTCTTTTGAATCAAATATTATGGAACGTGTAGAGAACACAAAACCTCAAATTGAAATGAAAAATCATGATGAACGGAAACGAAATTTAAAAGGGGCTTTTACAGTCAGGCGCGAAAATAATTCAAAGATTGAAAAGCACCAGATTATTTTAATAGACGATGTTTACACATCCGGCGCTACAATGAACGAGGCCGTGAAGACATTGAAAAAGGCAGGAGCCGGACAAGTTATTGCTTTGACGGTCGCGAGAGCTGGATAGCATAGCCAGCCAGAAATGCTAAATTATCCCTCTACTTCCCATAAAATGGCGCATCCGGTCATCCAAATCTTATTCGAGCTCACTGAAAGCACAAAGTTGGTACTATTAACACTTGATACTGTGGCGGTCGTCTGAAGAGTGCCATCTTCTCGTAAAAAGATGATATTGCCGCTTCCCGAACCTGACAACGAACTGCCAGTTTGACGCCCTGACTCATAGATATAATTATGCGCCGCAGACGAAACCCGATATGTGCCGAAGCTGTACATCAGATTATTATAGGTGTAACCACCGTTTACAGCATCGGTGCCACGCCCGGGCCTTGACTGGTAAGTACTTGGTTAACAGTTCCTTGACTACCGCCAACAGCCAATGAGCCGTTAATATCCAGTTTGCCTTGGGGCGTAGTTGTCCCAATGCCGACACTCCCAAAAACACTCATCCCCCCTTGATAGATATTGTTTGCTGAAAAAGGAATTGTATCAGGTTTGCCGGAGGTCATGACATGGCTGGTGCCGCCGGTCATGCCCACTGCTACGAAAACGCCGTTGCCGTAGGCGACGCCGTGCCAGTCGTTGTCCGCGGCGCTAGCTCGTAAAGTCCAAGTGATGCCGTCGGGGGGCAGTCATGACACGGTTGCCGCGGCGATGTTGTTACCCGTCGCGACAAAGAGGCCGTTGCCGTAGGTAACTTCATGCCAATCGTTGCCCGCGGCACTCACGCGCTGGGTCCAGTTGATACCGTCGGGTGAGGTTATCACGCGGTCAGTAGCGGTGCCTGTGGTAGAAACGGCTACAAAGAGGCCGTTGCCGTAGGCTATTCCGTTCCAATCGTTTAGCGCGCCTGTATCCGGAGGAGTGGTGCGTAAGGTCCAGTTGATGCCATCCGGGGAAGTCATGGCACGGCTTTCTCCGGCGCCGGTCGCGGCCATCGCCACAAACATGCCGCCTCCATAGGTGATGGATTGCCATTCGATGTCCGCGGCGCTCGTTCTGCTTGTCCAAGTGATGCCGTCGGGGGAGGTCATGACGCGGTTGCCTACGCCGGTTTTAGCGGTGGCGACAAAGAGGCCATTGCCATAGGTGACCGCTCGCCAGCTGATATCCGCGGCGCTCGTTCTGCTTGTCCAGGAAGTCCCCTTTGATATGATATTGCCAATAACTTCCAGTTTCTCTCCAGGGGTGTTTGTTCCTGTTCCGATACCCACATTCCCTCCGGTAGGGTTAAGGATGATGTTGCCTTTGGTGACATCTGAGGTGGAGTCCAGGGTGAGGGTGCCGGAGGCGATATCGTTGCCAAAGAGGGCGTTGTTCTTGGCATTCACGGGTTGTGTCCACGGAGTTTGAGAGCCGATGTCTTTCCAGGTGGCACCGTTGTAGACTCGGAGTCGTTCGTTGCCTGTCGTGGTGTTGTAATAGAGGGAGCCGGCAGTGGGGGCGGGGCTCAAAATGTCAGTGGTGTTCGTTCCCAGGTTAAAAAGTTTGGAGATGCTGAGATTCTGCCAGAGATTGGTGGCGGCTCCGATGTTTCTGTTTGAAGTGGTAGCGTCAGGGAGGAGGTCGGAATCAAAGGTGGCGGCAGAGACTCGGCCTACGGCTGAACGGAGGGTTTTGGTGATGGCTAATTGCGGGTTGGTGGAGTTGTAGGTAAGGGAGGCGTCTATCTGGATGGTGGCGTGGCCTCCAATGATGTCGAATTTGGTGAAGTTGAGGGAGTTAACGATAACACGGTTACTGGTAATTGTTGTTTCGGGGTTTACGCCTTGTTTGAGATAGATGGCGGTGGCTGTTGACCTGATGACAGTGGGGTCGAGGGCGGTGTTCTGCATTCTAAGCTTTACGGAGCAGAAAGTTGTACAGGGGGCAGTTTCAGTGACGCCTTCGTAGACTTTTTCAATGAGACTGGCATCTCTTACGAGACGCTGGGTGGTTTCGAGGACGAGGTTTAGTTCTTGGGTTACTTGTATTCCCGCTACTTCGTTGTTTTGGATTCTCGTGGTGGTAAGGAGGATGGCTGTGAGAGTTCCTGAAGTGACGGCAAAGATGGCAACGTAGATGAGGAGTTCGACGAGGGTGAAGGCGGAGGCGGGAGAGATTTTACGCTTGGTCTCAAACACTTTGGTTCGTCTAGTTATTATAGCAGATTGCCGGACTTTATTTCGCTTAATAACTTTTCAGCCGCTTGCAACTCGGCATTTTGTTTGGAATTGCCTGACCCCTCCGATTTTAATTCACCACCGAAATAAAGCCCGACTTTGAAAATACGTTCATGGGCTGGGCCGGACTCTTCAAGAACTTTATAAGTCGGGGTGAGGCCATGATTCTCTTGAGAAATTTCCTGGATTAAACTTTTTGCGTCCTTGCCGCCATTCCTTACAACCTCATTAAGGGATGTCATAATAAAACGCCTGATAAATTTTTTAGCGACATCATATCCGTTATCGAGATAGGCAGCCCCTATTACCGCTTCAACAGTATCAGCTAAAATAGCTTCGCCGCCACCGCCCGCAATCTCATATGACTCTCCTTTGGAAACCAGGATTTCTATATCAAGCCCTATATCCTTCGCGACCCGGCCCAGCATTTTGGTATTGACCAAGGCGGCACGATAAACCGTAAGTTCTCCCTCATTTTTATTCGGGAAATTATTAAAGAGTTCCTCGGTTGCGACAAGTTCAAGAACGGCGTCGCCTAAAAATTCGAGACGCTCATTATTTTTGAAAGGCCACGAAGGATTTTCGTTAAGATAAGAGCGATGGGTAAGAGCCTCCTTGAATAAATCCTTGTTTTGGAAAGAGAAACCAAGTTTTCCCTCAAATTTATCAAATTCTTTAGGCATTCGTTTTATATTGAATGTAAAGTGTAAATATCAAAAATCAAAATGACAATTTAATTAGTTATTAGCGGATTTAGATTTCTCCGGAGATTGGTCCGGTTCGCCTATTTCACGATAAATCGTGCCTAGAACTCCATTAATAAATTTACCGGAATTCTGGCCGCCGTAAGTTTTGGCAAGTTCAATGGCTTCGTTGATAGCAACTCTGGGGGGCACTTCCTTGCGGTCGGCAAAAAGAAGTTCATAGAGACCTATGCGCAAAACATTTCTGTCAACAATTGGCAGTTGGTTAACCGGCCATTCGGGAGCCGACTTCGCGATGATTTCATCTATTTCCGAACCCTTCGCGACAACTCCCTCCGCGAGATTTGTCACAAAATTACTGTCATCAAACCCGGGGGCAAATTCTTCCAAATTCCTCGCGAGAGACGTTTTTAGGTCTAAATTGCCGTTATAAAAATCCCATTCATAGAGGGATTGCAAAACAATGCCTCTACCTAACTGTCTTGCCGCCATAATGTCCGCATTGCTTGCACGCTTTATGCGATAATATCGGGGCCTTGCAGTTGGGACAAGCCGATAACTTAAGCGGTTTCTTAGCCAAATGACTGCGACGTCTGCCGACTTTGGACTTTGTATGATGTTTTACCGGTACTCCACCCATATGAATTGATTTGTAGTTTATAGTTTGTAGCGGGAAAAGTCAATTTAAAGTTGAGGAATCCAAAATGCAAATATCAAATATCAAAACCATAAACCAAAATTAAAAAATAATTTGATCTAATAATTGATTAGAAATTATTGCTACCGATGTACTTAAGTATATCAATGAGAACTAAATAATACTTTGGGCTCCTTTTACTTTGAAGCTTCTCCTATGCACATCCGAATAGCCGTATTTTTTTACAGCTTTGATGTGATATTCCGTGCCGTAACCTTTATGTTTTTTAAAGCCGTAGTCCGGATAAGCCTCATGAAGCTTCACCATATAACGGTCGCGCGTAACTTTTGCCATAATGGAAGCCAGCTTAATACAATTAAATTTCTCATCACCCTTTATGACGGTTCTCATTTTTAAAATAGGAACAT
>JACOTQ010000066.1 GCA_016178255.1 Candidatus Colwelliibacteriota bacterium
TTTAAACCAACCTTACTACGCTTATGCAGTTTACGCGATACTTGCGGTATCAGCCTTTTATTTAGGAGGTTTTATCTTAATCAGGAATTATAAGAATCTCCAAGGCGACCTCAATTTCAATCTCCGGTCGGGCCTTATAGCTGGTAAATTTTTTGCTGGTTCAGTCTGGTTGATTGGGCATCTCATTTTGCCTATTTTGGGCAGTTACTATGCCTGGGTTTTATGGCCGGTTTTCGTGATTGCGCCATTTTTCGGCATAAGCGTCTATAAGGTGTTCAAATATAAGTTTTTTAATATCAGAATTATCGCGGCTGAACTTTTGATGCTTGCTATGTGGTTCTTTCTATTTGTGAAATTTTTATCGGAGACATCTGTCAGGGAACGGTTAGTTGACGGCGTGCTACTAATGCTAATTATCGCCTTTGGCGTCTTCTTGGTAAGAAGCGTGCTTACAGAAATAAGACAGAAGGAACAATTAGAGGGGTTGAATGCCGAGTTAAAGGACCTGAATGAAAATCTTGAGCAGAAAGTAACCGACCAAACTGTAGAAATACGCCGCGCCTACGAAGTGGAAAAGGAAGCCAGAATCGAACTTGAAGAACTGAATAAAGCCAAGGACCAGTTTATCCTTACCACCCAGCATCACCTAAGAACCCCCTTAACTATCGTCAAAGGCTATATGCAGTCGCTTTTTGACATGTCTCCGGAAGAAACTATCGGTGAATCCAAGGATATCATCGCCAAAGCCTCAAATGCGGCCAATCGCCTGGGCAATCTAATCAACGAGTTACTTGATGTCTCGGAGATGAACTTCAAGCAAAGCACTCTGGTCAAAAAACCAACAGACCCCAGGAAAGTCATCGAAGAAGCAATCCTCGACCTGAAACCCGAGATGGATAAGAAGAACATTCAAGCCACATTGAACGCGCCGATGGGATTATCCCTTAATCTTGACCCAATCCGATTCAAAGAAGCAATAACCAATATCATCGACAATGCCGTAAAATACGGTTACCAAAACGGCGGCATTGACATAGAAGTCCAACAATTCGCCCATCCTATTGAACGCGACAAACAAATTTTAAGAGTCCTTACCCAGGATAACGGCATTGGCATCCCGCAAGAAGAACTGTCAAACCTCTTCATGCGTTATTTCGAAAGGGGAGAAGAAGCTCGCAAAGTTTATGCCACTGGCCGAGGCATAGGACTGGCTGTTGCCAAGAACATCATCCAAGCCCATGGAGGCAGAATCTATGCTGAATCAGACGGCAAAGGCAAAGGGGCAAGGTTTGTGGTGGAAGTGCCATCAAATTAGATTTTACTTGAATAAATTACCCATTTTAATTAACCTTAAATCGTTAAACCGCACCATCTAAATGGATTTAAAGGTAGATTACATCGCGAAGCTTGCCAGGATAAAGCTGGATTCCCATGAAGAGGATAAGTTTGCCGAAGACTTAGGCAAAATTTTAGAGCATTTTAAAGAACTTCAAAGCGTTAACACGGAAGGCATTGCTCCGATGACCGGCGGGACAGAATTGAAAAACATCTTTAGGAAGGATGAGTTGGATATAAGGAGGGAGGTGGCGAGGGATAATTTGGTTAACGCTTTTCCCGACAAGGAAAAGGATTATCTTAAAGTTCCGCCTATATTTGATTAATTATGGAAATAAAAGAACTCACCATAAAGAAGTTTCACGAGGGGCTTTTTTCAAAAGATTTTTCAGCAGTCGAAGCTACGAACGCTTTTTTTGATTACATTGAAGCGAAGGATAAGGAAATTGATGCCTACTTAAGTATTCATAAAGGCCAAGCTTTAGCAAACGCAAAGGAAGTGGATTCCATTATCGCGAGTGGCGAAACTTTAGATGTTTTGGCTGGCACCCCCCTCGCCATAAAAGATAATATCTTGATTGAGGGGTTGCCGGCAACGGCCGGGTCTAAAATTTTAAAAGATTACATCGCTTCTTATGATGCGAGCGTTACAAATAAACTAAAACAAGACAGAGCAATATTCTTAGGGAAAACTAATTTGGATGAATTCGCGATGGGAAGTTCTACCGAGAACTCGGCTTACAAAATCACCAAGAATCCGCATGATTTAACGAGGGTACCCGGAGGGTCTTCGGGCGGTTCGGCGGCGGCGGTGGCTTCCGGTATGGCCTTAGGAGCATTGGGTTCGGATACGGGGGGTTCGATACGTCAGCCAGCTTCGTTTTGCGGGGCAGTGGGGTTGAAACCGACTTATGGCGCGGTGTCCCGTTACGGGCTTATATCAATGGCGTCGTCTTTAGACCAAATCGGAACTTTTGCCAAAATATCGCTCGTCATGGAAGAGGCGATTACCGAATTAAAAAACAAGGGTTTCAAGTTCAAGAAGATCACCTTGCCTCATACTAAATACGCTTTATCGGTTTACTACATAATTATGCCCGCGGAGGTAAGCACTAATTTATCTCGTTTTGACGGGATAAGATATGGCGCGAGAGAGAAAGCGAAGAATTTACTTGATTTGTATTATGAAAATAAAGGGGCTGGTTTTGGACCAGAATCGAAGAGAAGAATAATATTAGGAACGTTCGTGTTGTCGGCCGGATACTATGACGCTTATTACGCGAAAGCGCAAAAAGTGAGAAGGCTTATCAAAAATGATTTTGACGAGGCTTTCAAGGGCGTTGATGTTATCTTAACTCCGGTCGCGCCGACTCCGGCTTTTAAAATCGGCGAGAAGACTAACAATCCTTTAGATATGTATCTCTCGGATATTTTTACGATTCCTGTTAATCTTGCCGGACTTCCCGGGATATCAATTCCCGTTAAAGGGAGAGAGGGAAGGCTACCGATAGGCTTTCAGCTTATTGGCAAGAAATGGCGGGAGGCGGATATTTTGGGGATTGGGCGGGTTTACGAGGAGAGTTAATTCCGAAATTTACATTTGAAGCCGAACGTTTGGAGATACGCTTGCGATATACTTAAGTATATCAGCGTAAACAAAAAAGCCGAGTGTTTGGTTTGAGGGATTCGGGTAGGCTTGGGAATATTCGAGACAAGGCTTTTTATTTCCAAAGGCTAAATTTTTTAGTTAGCTCGCTTACTTTTTCTTTGTCTCCAAAGATGCCAATTCCCAGATACTCTATGTCTTCATCGTTTTTCGATGCGAGTATCTTCTCGATTTCACTATCATCAGTTGTTTCAATCATCTCTCGAATAAAACCGATGTAATCAAGGCCGGAATCGCGGACAGTTTTTATTAGTGTTTTTAACTCATTTGGCTTGCACGATAGCGTCACAATCGCGTATTGAGAATTGCGAGGGTGTTTGATATTGTTTTTGGTCACGAAATAATCTCCGGTTCCGAACGTATCGCGCATTTTATTTCCCAAATAAGCGCTAACGTGCGCGACGGTATTCAAGACTTGCCAGGAAGGCAAATCGTTTCTTACTACTATCACCATCTTTTTATTGAAGTCTTGGAGCATATTGAAGATTATAACTTTTTAGACTATTTGTTGATGATATTTTTCCGACAGTAATTTTAAGTCTGGTATGCCAAACATATTAGCCAGTTCTGTAAATTTTTCCTGATTTCCCTCACCGAAGCGTTTGGCATATTCCCGATAAGAATCAAAGGAATTAAAGCGCGGGTATTTTGAGTGAAATTTATCAGCGTACATAACCAATTTCTCTTCAATTGTTTCAGCTATATAGTCCTTTGCCGGCAATGGCAGACTTCTTTTTATAATTTGTTCTTTGGCAATACCCACTCCCGTATGCCGTTCGGTCATTCTGCAAAGCTCTTCCGGTAGCCCCTCTTCCTTTAAAATTTTATATCCTTCAATGCCGTGTTTGATATAATTTTTTTCATCAAATGCCCCTTTCTCATCTATAAATCTATAGGCTCCGATATCATGCAAAAAGGCGCCGTCCTTTACTAAATCGTTTTCTAAAACTAATTTATTACGATAAATTAATTGTTCAGCTATTTCCCAGACAATCTGGCAATGACTGAAAACAAGTTCCAGGGCGTATTTACCTGCCGCATACTTAGAGTGCAGCAACTTTGCTTGGGCTATATCCATATGGCGTATTTATGCTTTTGAGCGTCCCGCGGTACTGCGAGGCGCTCAATTTTATAGTTTCGCTTCGCTCAAATATACTTGGCGCAGCCGACCGGATTTGAACCGGCGATCTTCTCCGTGACAGGGAGACGTGTTAACCGGGCTACACTACGGCTGCAACGAGACCAGTATACTAATTAGACATATTTTTTACAATCTCGTTGAATTTACGGCCCCTATCTTTGTAATCAATGAACATATCAAAGCTTGTGGAGCCGGGAGAGAAGACAATCGCGTCCCCGGGTTTGGAGTTTTTAAGCGCCAACTTGAGAGCGGTTTTTAAGTTGCTGACCATCGCAAATTTGTTTCCACGGAGCGCTTTTTTGATTTTAAATTTGTTTTCTCCGAAAAGAATGGTGAGGTAAGTCGCTGAATTTTTTCCACCGGATGTGGATCCGCCTTTGGCGGAAAGAGCTTTTCCCAATGGTCTATAATCCAGGTTTTTGTCTTTTCCGCCGACTATCATAATGTTGGGCGTGGCGAAAGATTTTATGGCGGCAACCGTTGTCATCGGGTTTGTTGATGCTGAATCATTATATATTTTTCTGCCACGTATGGTTTTTATGAATTCCAGGCGGTAGGGAAGGCCCCGATAATTCTTCACGACTTTTATGATTGTTTTTGACGGTATTCCCAAATTTTTTGCCACAGTGGCGGCGATAACCGCGTTTTTAAAATTGTGTCTCCCTAGTATTTTTAAATCTTTCTCCTTAAATAGATTGAATTTTTTAAAATCGACGGGAATTTTTCGGCCTTTGCTCATTTTCCCTAATAAGGCAGAATATTTATCGCTGGACAGATAAAATACTTTGTCTTCTCTGGTTTGATATCTTGTTACGGAAGATTTGGCGTTCAAGTATTCTTTGAAATTTTTGTGCGCGTCGAGATGGTCCGGATAAATTCCCAGTACGACTGATATATTCGGAGAATGTTTTAAGTCTTGCAGCTGGAAACTTGAAAGTTCAAGAACCGTTATCGAATTCTTTTTGAGCTTTGGCAGAATGTCTATCGCGGGCTTACCGATATTCCCGGCCAAATAAACATCCTTACCCGCGGCTTTAAGTATTTTATAAATTAGAGTTGAGGTTGTTCCCTTGCCTTTCGTTCCCGTGATGCCGATTATTCGGCCTTTGGCGTTTTGAAAGAATAGGTCTGTCGCGCACGAAATTTCAACGCCCGACTTTATGGCCGCCTGAATCTCTCTTAGATTATAAGGGACGCCAGGGGAGCGGTAGATAATATCAAATTGGTTTAGATTTTTTAAGTAATCTTTATCAAATTTCCTATCAAGGATGGATGTGTTTTTGACGTTGTGATTTCTTAGAAACCTTAAAACCGCTTTGCCTTCGCGGCCAAAGCCCAGGATGGCGGTTTTCAGAAGAGTCCTCATTCCTCAATTTACATAATTAGTTTCAAATTTACTCTATCAGAAACCTCTTGAGGAAAACAATGTCATGTTGCCGAACTACCCCTTGTATGGCCATGTTAACAGGCTAAAGTTAAGGTGATTGTGTATAATAAGTTTGAAGATTTTGTATATGGCCATATTATGAAAAAAGTTGTGAAGAGAATAACTAAGAAGAAGATTGTCAGAAAATCGAGGATTGTTAGAAAAGCTTCAGCTAAGAGAGTTCAGAAGAAGACCAAGAAGGCTTCATATAGGACTAATAGGGCTAAGAGAAGCGCCAAGAAGACAAAGGAGGGCAGGCCTTCTTTGGCGTTCGCCAAGTCAGTTCAGAATCCTATCATTTCTCCAAAGGCAGAAAACGGTTGGGAGGCTTGGCAGACATTTAATCCCGGAGCAGTTCTCCTTAACGATAAAGTACATTTTATATATAGGGCCATTGGAGAGGACGGTCTTTCGCGCCTTGGGTATGCCGTCTCAAGCGATGGTTTTAGAATTGACGAGCGTTCCCCTTATCCTGTCTATGAACATCGTTTGAATCGTTACCCATTTAATTTTATGTCTTTTGCCTCCGGTGGCAGCTGGGGAGGCGCTGAAGACCCTCGCATTGTCCGCGTTCTCGGAGAAGATATTCTCTATATGACTTATACCGCTTGTGATGAAGGCTTAGGTGTGGCGCTTACATCTATAAAGGTCAAGGATTTTTTAAAGAAGAAGTGGAATTGGGAGCCGGCTGTATTAATTTCCAAGCCTGGAGAGGTTCATAAAAATTGGGTTATTTTCCCGGAAAAGATAAGCGGCAAGTATGCCATTCTCCACAGTATTAATCCCGAAGTGTCAATAACATATGTTGATGACTTGAAGTTTGATGACGGTAATTATGTTAGCAGTTTTCACGGAGGTAAAGTCCGCAAGAATTGCTGGGACAGCTGGGTGAGAGGCGCGGGACCGCCGCCAATTAAGACGAAAGAAGGCTGGCTTTTATTTTATCATGCTATAGATAAGCGCGACCAAGGTAGGTATAAAGTTGGAGCGATGATATTGGACTTGAACGACCCGACAAAAGTTTTGCATCGTTCAATAGAACCTATATTGGAGCCGGATGAAGAGTATGAGAACAATGGCTTCAAGGCGGGCATAGTTTATGCTTCGGGAGCGGTAGTGAAAGACGGCAAGATATTTGTTTATTACGGTTGTTCCGACAGTTATATCGGGGTGGCTTACGCTGATTTTGAGGAATTTATGGAAGCGCTTAAGAAAGAGATGAAACCGAAACTTAGGCTTAAAACCTTGAAAGTCAGATGATTATTAAGAGGTCGGCTGATAACCCAATTCTAAAGCCCAATCGGGACCAATCTTGGGAGTCGGAAGCTGTTTTTAATGGTTGTCCGGTTAAGAAAGATGGCCAGATATATCTTTTTTATCGAGCTTTATCTTTATCCCATTACCACACGTCAGCCCGGACGAAAATGATGGTATCAGACATAGGTATCGCTCAAAGCAAAGACGGGATTCACTTTAAAGATCGGAGACGGTTTATCGTTCCAGAAAACTCCTGGGAAAGGTTTGGTTGCGAGGACCCGAGAGTTACCAAGCTGAATAACAAATATTATATTTTTTACACAGCTCTTTCGGATTACCCCTTCAGAGCTGAAGGAATAAAGGTTGGACTTGCAATAAGCAAGAATTTAAAGAATGTTGATAGCAAACATCTTGTCACTCCGTTTAACGCGAAAGGAATGGCGCTTTTCCCGGAAAAAATCAAAGATAAAATATGGGCTATGCTTACGGTTAATACCGACAAGCCTCCGGCAAAAATATGTTTAGCGAGTTTTAATTCGGAAAAAGATATCTGGTCTCAAGATTACTGGCAGAAGTGGTATAAGAACTTTGAAAAATACTCTTTACCTTTGGAAAGGAAACCCGATGACCAGGTTGAAGTCGGCTCACCGCCCATTAGAACCAAGTATGGCTGGCTCGTTATCTATTCCTACATTAGAAATTACTTTTCTTCACATAGATTTTTCACGGTAGAGGCCATTCTCCTTGACTTTAATGACCCCTTTAAGGTAATCGCGAGGACCGAGACGCCAATTTTAACGCCCGAGGAATATTATGAAAGAATAGGTCTTGTGCCAAATGTTGTTTTCCCGTCCGGCGCGATAGTTAGGGGAGATTGGCTTGACCTTTATTATGGTGCCGCTGATACGACATGCTGCTTGGCTTCTATCGGGCTTCCTTCTTTATTGGGGCAGATGCTTGATAAGGATAAGAGGAATGTGAAACTTAGCCGCATCAAGGAAAACCCCGTTATCGTTCCGGAAAAAAAACATGCCTGGGAAGCCAAAGCCACTTTTAACCCGGGGGCTTTGCGTATTGGAGGAAAAGTTCATTTAGTTTATAGAGCGATGTCGGAAGACAACACTTCGGTTTTTGGTTACGCGGCAAGTCGCGACGGAATTAGCGTAGATTACCGTCTGCCGGAGCCGATTTATGTCCCTCGCGAGCCATTCGAGCAAAAACTTGTGCCTCACGGTAACTCTGGCTGCGAGGACCCGCGGTTAACCAGAATCGGCGCGAATATATATATGTGTTACGCGGCCTATGACGGGAAAAATCCTCCCCGCGTGGCCTTAACTTCCATTAGCGTCAAAGATTTTTTGGAACAAAAATGGCGTTGGGCGAAACCGACGCTTATCTCGCCTCCGGATTATGACGATAAAGATGCTTTTGTTTTCCCGGAAAAATTTAACAAAAAATATATTATAGTCCACAGAAGCGGTGACGACATCGACCTCGCTTTTAGCTCAAGCCTGGATTTTAAGGGAGATTCCTGGCTTGAAGAGAGACGCTGGATTGGCCCTAGGAAGGGCTGGTGGGACGGTAAAAAAGTAGGCGCCGTGGCTCCGCCCGTTAAAACTAAAGAAGGCTGGGTTTTCCTTTATCATGGCGTATCCCATGATGGCGTCTACCGGGTGGGGGCGTTACTTCTCGACCTTAAGAATCCGGCTAAAATCATCGGCCGCACTGACAATCCTATTTTTGAGCCGGAAGCATCTTACGAAAAAGAAGGACAAGTATCTAATGTCGTTTTCCCTTGTGGTATGGTTCTCTTGGGAGAGAATCTTATCGTGTATTATGGCGCGGCTGACCAAGTAACCGGCATCGCGACAGTAAAAATTAAAGACCTCTTAAGAGTTCTTCGTTTATGCAAGTGCTAAGAAGTTCTAAAAAAGTAAAACCGATAGTGGTAGCGGTGAGTGGGGGGTTTGACCCTATGCATGCGGGGCATGTTCGTTTGTTTCAGGAAGCAAAGAAGCTTGGCGATAAGTTGGTGGTTATTTTAAATAACGATAATTGGCTTATGGCGAAAAAATCTCATATTTTTATGCCACAGGAAGAGCGCAAAGAAGTTTTGGAAGCGTTGTCGTGCATTGACGCGGTTGTTCTTACAAAACATCCCAAAAATGTTAAGGATATGAGCGTGTGTAGAGAATTGTTGGAGTTGCGGCCACACATTTTTGGGAATGGCGGCGATCGTCACGAAAAAAATGTACCTGAAGTTGGAACATGCGAGGCAATTGGTTGTAGAATGGTTTTCAATCTTGGTGAAGGAGGCAAGATTCAATCCAGTTCGTGGCTGCTCAATAGGCATATGAGAGAAATGAAATTACGCGAGGAAGCTCGCGCATCATCAGCCAAGAAAGTCATTATGTTTGATTTAGACGGGACGCTTACGAGGAGTAAAGCGGTTCTTGATAAAGAGATGGCTTCGCTTCTTTGTAAATTGCTTAGCAAAAAAACGGTGGCTGTTACCTCTGGAGGTAACTACCCTCAGTTCAAAAGTCAGTTTCTTCGATATCTACAATGCGGCAAGGAGCAACTTAAAAATCTTTTTATTCTTCCTGTATCAGGGGGAAGTTTGTATAGGTACGAGGCCGGCAAGTGGCATTTGCTTTACAGGCATAAATTTACGGCTGGCGAAAAGGCAAGAATCTTTGCCGCTTTTAAGGCGTCTTTTCGGGATATAAAATACATTCCTCCAGAAAAGACTTACGGCAAGGTCTTGGAAGACCGCGAAAGCCAAATAACTTTTTCAGCTTTGGGGCAGAAGGCGCCGGTTGATAGAAAAGAAGAATGGAACGAAAAAAGCGACATTCGGCGCAAACTTATCCTTACTTTAAGAAAACGCTTGCCTGAATTTGAGATACGGCTTGGAGGACTTACCTCCGTAGATGTGACGAAAAAGGGAATTGATAAGGCGTATGGTATAAGACAAATTATGAAATTGCTTTCTGTTTCAAAAAAGGAAATGGTATATGTCGGCGACGCGCTCTATAAAGGAGGAAATGATTATGTGGCAAAACGCGCCGGGGTTCGTACCGTGCAAGTTGAAGATGAAAAAGAAGCAAAAAGTTTTATCCGCCTGCTTCTTTCTAACTTGGAAAGGTAGGTAAAATCAACATGAAGATTCTTAAAAAGAGCACAAAGAAGCCGTGGGGAATGTTTTATGATTTTGCCGAGAGTAAGGGTAAGTGGCATCTTAAGGCGATTGTCATAAAGAAGGGTCACCGATTAAGCCTCCAGAGACACGTGAGGCGCAGTGAGCTCTGGATCATTGCCGAAGGAAAAGTGAGGATTCAGAAAGGCGAGGAAGTTATCAAGGCTAAACCCAAAGAATCATTTTTCATTCCTAAAAATGAGACTCATCGGGTTTACGCGCTCTCCGACGCGATTCTCATAGAAGTTTCTTTCGGCTCTCATAATGAGAAAGATATCACGCGCGTAGCTGATGATTATGGGCGTCTTGCCGGAAACAATGGCAAAAAGTAACAAGGTACGACGCTTGTCTGGTGCCGACGGGAGGAATCGGACCTCCGACCTAGGGTTTATGAGTCCCTCGCTCTACCACTGAGCTACGCCGGCATAATTTCATTCTATATAGTAAGTATAAGTAACTCAATGATATAATTAAATCAAATAATATCCAGAATGCTTCTGTTCCACCATAGCCCAATTATAGTTCTATCTGTACATCTCGTAGGCGCTTTGATAGCGATATTTTTTGGAGTTTTAGCTCTTTTTCACGATCCGAAAAGCGTTACTAATAGAGCGCTCGCCTTTCTGATGTTGAGCATAATACTCTGGATTGGCAGTAATTATATTATTTTTGCTTCTACATCAATTGCTCTTACTTCATTCATAATCAAGCCTCAAATGTTTTTTGCGACATTGCAGGTCTTTGGTAACCTTCTCTTTATTTACGCTTTCCCGCGTGAAAAAATATCCCCGAAAAAGTGGCAGGTTATTTTATTTATAATTTTAGCCGGATTTGCTTTAGCCATATCGCCATTTCTTTTCAAGATAGATTATAACAATGTTTTCAAGGGAACGAGTATCCCGTTTATTACCAGTTCAGCGTTAAATCCGCCGTGGGGAATAATAGCTTTCTTGATGAATTTTTTGACGGCCTTTATTGCTTTTAAGAAATACAGAGCCGCTGAAAAAGCAAACAAATCCCCCTTTCTCGCGGTTTTAACCGGAACGGTGGCCACTTTTATTCTTTTAATGATAACGCAGTATTTCCTGGTAAATGTTTTCAAGATTATCGATTTAAATTTTTATGGTCCAGTGTTTCTGATGCCATTGGTTTTCGGCACTGGTTACGCGATTATCAAGCATCACCTCTTTAATATCAAAGCCATAGCCACGGAAATTCTCATCTTTTCGCTCTGGTTGGTCCTGCTAGCGAGGATTTTCTTTGAAAAGTCGGCGCAAGACACAATAGTAGACGTTATTATCATTTTCGGGACCGTGGCGGTTGGCATTTTTATGATTAAAAGCGTTTTGAATGAAGTCAAACAGAAAGAAAAACTATCACAACTTAATAAGCAGCTTGATGGGGCGAACGCGGAACTCACGGACCTTAACGACCACCTCCAGCAAAAAGTAGAGGAACAAACCGTGGAAATCAGAAAATCCTACGAAGTGGAAAAGAAAGCCAGAATCGAGCTCGTTGAGCTCGACAAAGCCAAAGACCAGTTCATTCTTACAACCCAGCATCATCTAACAGCCCCGCTTACGATAGTTAAAGGATATTTACAATCACTCTTAACAAAGAAAGTTGAATCTCTCGATGAGGAGGGCAAAAGTTATATTACGAAAGCGTCCGATGCGACCGAGAGGGTTGCGGCCTTAGTCAACGAATTCCTTGATATTTCACAAATGGAAGCAGGGAAGAGTATCATCAGTAAAAAGCCTGCTAATATGTTTGAGCTTGTTAGTGGGATTACCGATGACTTTAACGAAGAAGCCAAGAGAAAGAATCTGACTGTCACCGTTGACATAGCAAAAGACAGTGTTTTAAGCGTAGACCCCGTTAGGCTCAAAGAAGCCCTCACCAATGTCGTCGACAATGCTGTTAAGTACAATAACGAAGGAGGTTCAGTTTCCATAAAGGGAGAAAAAACCACCCATCCCATTGAGCGAGATAAGAGTATTTTTAAGTTGACTATCGCGAGCACGGGGATAGGCATGACCGCGGAGGAACTTTCCGGACTTTTTGCCCGGTACTTCCAAAGAGGCAAAGAAGCTGAAAAAATTTTTACCACCGGCCGAGGCATAGGACTCGCCGTCACCAAGCATATCGTCGAAGCCCATAAGGGGAGAATTTACGCAGAGTCCGGGGGGCGCGGGAAAGGAGTAAAATTTACGGTAGAGTTACCTGTTATAATTAATTAAGAATATGTTATCCGGAAATTCTTTAGCATTTATCTCAATTCATCTAATCTCTGCGCTCATAATGATTTTCTTTGGAGCCCTTGTGCTTTTACATGACTGGAAAAGTTTAATAAACAAAACCTTCGCTGTTATGATGTTTGGCTCCTTAGGGTGGGCTTTAGCCAACATGGGTACGTTCAACTTCTCTCCGGATAGATTCGAAAGCGTTCTGAATGCAGCGTTGATTTTTGCGAGCATTCAAACATTATCAGGCTCTGCTTTTGTCTATCTTTTCCCTAAGCCTAACTTTAGTTTGAAACCTTGGCATAAAGTTGTAGCAATTGTATTTTCTCTGATTTTCTTAGGGGTATCGCCGTTGCAGTACGACGTAAACCCATCCGTGACATACCTAAACTCTAATATACCGATTGCAGAGCCGAACGTTTTCAATGTTATTTGGGGGATTGGCATATTAGCGCAAGTTATTTTTACCATAGCTGTAACAGTTTCTAAATATAGGAAGGCGGAAGGGGATGGAAAACGTCAGTTAGGATACATCCTTATAGGAAGTAGCGCCACCTTCGTTTTACTTTTTGTATCACAATACTTGACGGTAAATGTGCTAAAAACTCCTATACTTAACTCTTACGGGCCTTTGTTTATGATGCCGCTTATATTAGGCACGAGCTATGCTATAACCCGTTACCACCTTTTTAGCGTTAAGGCAATTACCACCGAAATCACTACTTTTATTCTATGGCTTTTTCTGCTCTTAAGAATTCTGTTTGACGAATCGCTCCAGGATTATTTTGTTGACGGCACTATTCTATTGGGCGTCATCATTGTCGGTATCTTCCTCATCAAATCAGTCTTGAAAGAAGTTCGCCAAAAGGAAAGACTTGCAGAGCTTAACGCTCAACTTGATAAAACTAACGCCAGCCTCAAAGACTTAAACGAGCATTTGGAGCAGAAAGTGGCCGAACAGACCGTGGAGATAAGGAAGGCTTACGAAGTTGAAAAGAAAGCGAGAATCGAGCTCGTTGAGCTTGACAAAGCCAAAGACCAGTTCATTCTTACAACCCAGCATCACCTTCGCACCCCCTTAACCATCGTCAAGGGCTACATCCAATCTTTCATCACAAAGAAAGGACCGATGTTAGATGAAGAGGCTAAGTCATATGTCACCAAAGCATCGGAGGCCGCCGATGAAGTTGGAAATCTCGTGAACGAATTTCTGGATATCTCGCAGATGGAAATCGGTAAGTCAATGTTGAACAAGACGCCTACTGACATCAAATCCGTCATTCAAGGGATACTGATAAGCCTTGAACCCTTGCTACAGGCGAAACGTCTCAAAACTTCGCTTTCTTTCCCGGAAAACAACGTCATTGCCGTTGACTTAACTAAGATGAAGGAAGCTTTGACTGACCTTATCGATAACGCTATTCAATATAATCAGGAAGGAGGTTCAATTAGCATCAGAGCTCAAAAAATGAGCCACCCAATCGAAAAAGATAAACTTATTTACCGTTTAACTATCGGAGGCACTGGTGTCGGCATCTCCCCGGAAAAGCTTCAAACCCTCCTTGTGCGGTCATTCCAGAGAGACGAAGAGGCCATAGGAGTTAACGCGAACGACCGAGGTATTGGACTTATTATCGCCAGAAATATAATACAAGCGCATGGAGGCGTAATCTATGCAGAATCGGACGAAAAAGACAAAGGGACAAAGTTTGTGGTGGAATTACCGGTTTAGTCGATAATGAAAAGGGAACTAACATCCACTGAATTAAAAGCTTTAAAGAAGTGGGCTCATAGAATCTCTGCTGCTTTAGAGAAACTTTTTCCAAGAGCAAAAACCGTTTTGAAGTACTCCAATAATTGGGAATTGTTAGTCGCCGTGGTGCTTTCCGCGCAGTGTACTGATAAAAAAGTTAATGAGGTTACCGAAAAACTATTCAGGAAATACAAAACCTTAGCCGATTATCTTAAAGCCAACCAAGAGGAATTTGAGCGCGATATCAGGCCAACTGGGTTTTATCATAACAAAGCTAAAAATATCTTGCGAGCCGCTAAATTCGTAAACGAGAATTACGGAGGGAAGATTCCCAAAACTATGGAAGAGATGGTCGCGATACCAGGGCTTGGCAGGAAAAGCGCCAATGTTATTTTAGGCAACGCTTACGGGATTGTGGGGGGAATCGCGGTAGATACGCATGTGGGGAGGCTTGCAAGGGTTCTTGGGCTCACGGATGAAAATAATCCTGAGAAAGTCGAGAAAGACTTAATGAATTTGTTTCCTAAGGATGAATGGTTTCAATTGACCTATCGTCTTATTGATTACGGTCGAAAATATTGTTCGGCGAGGCCGCACAATCACGCGGCTTGTCCGCTCGCTAATTTATAGAATAAAGAAGAAGAGTATACTATATCACCGATCGGACATATAGTATACTAAGCTAAAATGGAAGGTTTTAAAGAAAGGGTATTAAAAGTTGTGATATTAATTCCGAAGGGAGAAGTTTTGAGTTATAAAGAAGTCGCGAAGCGCGCTAAGAGCCCTAATGCTTATCGCGCGGTAGGCAATATCTTGAGCC
>JACOTQ010000050.1 GCA_016178255.1 Candidatus Colwelliibacteriota bacterium
AAACTTTAACGAATAAAACTTTCACATCACCTATTCTTGGAACACCAGCTTCAGGAGTGATGACCAATGTAACCGGATTGCCCCTTACAACTGGCGTTACAGGCACCCTTCCAACTGCTAATGGCGGAACAGGACTTTCTGTTCCTGGAGCAAACGGCAATGTGCTGACTTCAAATGGGACGAGCTGGGTGAGTCAAGCGGCGGGAGGTGGAAGTAAATTTGGAGGTGATGGCACCGATGGCGCCCTTAGCATATCAAGCGGCACGACAACTATTGACGTGGGCGGGGCGGCTGTCTATGTAAAAAATTATACTTCTATTTCTATAACTGGTGGACAACTGGCATTCACAAACCCGAATACAAACGGGACGATAATTATTTTGAAGTCTAAAGGCGACGTGACGATAACATGCGTTTCAGCTCCGTGTATTAATGTTTCATCAATGGGCGCGGCTGGCGGAGGTGGGGCGAGTAGCGGCACTTCCGTACTAACGCAGACAAACGGCGGTAGCGTGGGAAACTCATTTTCCTGCGCCGGTAGTCCTTGCCCTGCTATAGGGGGTGCGGCTGGCAATGGGGTTTCTTATGCTCTTAGTACTGTTGGGAAGATAGTCAGAACATCTGTGGGAGCCGGAGGGGGAACTGGAGGTAATGGAGGAGCAGGTGGTGGAAGAGGCGGCGGCGGATTGATTATAGAAGCCGGTGGAGCTTGGAATTTTACAACAGCAGGTGGTATCAGTGTAGCGGGAGGTAATGGGGCGGCATCAGGGGCTTTCAAAGCCGGTGGCGGTGGCGGCGGAGCAGGTGGCGTCTTCGTCGGTCTATACACAACGCTCACAGCGAATAGTGGCACGGTAAACGTAAGTGGCGGCGCTGGTGGCCAAGGAGGTCCTGGAGATAATACGTGGAATGGAACTTTTGGAGGCGGTGGAGGCGGTGGAGCTAATAGATACGGTGGCGGCGCTGGTGGCAATACGCAAGCGACAGGGGGCACAGGTGGCGGTTCGGGTGGCGGAGCAGGCGGAAGCTCTGGCGTAAGTACCGGAGGCGGTGGGGGCGGAGGCGGCTCGGCGGGCGACAGCTTCATCGCGCAAAATGCGGATTTTTAACGGCAACTTATCTCATTTCTTAATTCATTGTATAATTTGACCGATGAGCCTTCTTATCAAGGGCGTTCAAATTGTTGACGGCGAGGGGAGAGTTCCTTACAAGGCCGATGTTTTGGTTCAGAAAAATATTATTTCGGCGATAGGGAATTTAAAATATAAAGAGACAGAAAAAGTTATAGAAGGCTTGGGAAATTATCTTGTCCCAGGATTCATTGATGTTGATACGGACTCCGACCATTATCTCCATCTTTTTACCAATCCGAGGCAGAATGATTTTGCAAACCAAGGCGTTACTACGATAATAGGGGGCCATTGCGGTTCGTCATTGGCGCCTCTTATTTATGGTGACTTAGAATCAGTCCAAAAATGGGGAGACGTAAGCCAAGTTAACGTTAACTGGCATACTATGGATGAACTCCTTTCAAGTTTGAGAAGATTACCGCTTGGAGTAAATTTCGGGACTTTGGTGGGCCATGGAACGATAAGGCAAGCTATTGCGGGTGAGTCTAATAGGGAATTGACAGAACAAGAATTTAAGATCTTCGAGAAAATGTTGCTACAAGCGATGGAAGACGGCGCGTTCGGAATGTCGACTGGCCTTGGTTATACCCATGGTAGTTCTGCATCCGAGAAAGAAGCTAAAAGACTTGTCGGCGTTATTAAAAATACCGGTGGAGTTTATTCAACTCACTTAAGAAATCAGAAAGATGGTGTGATTGAGGCGGTCCAAGAGACCGTGAGAACCGCGAATTATACCGGCGTTAAAACTCTCATCAGCCACTTCCGTCCGATTATTGGTTCTGAAGAGCAGTTTAAAAAATCGGTAGAGTTTATAAGAGCTAATTCTGCCCAAGATGGTTTCCGTTTCGATATTTACCCTCATGATACGAGTATTTACTCAATAGCTACACTGCTCCCGTCTTGGGTTCAACGTGATGACGTCGAGTTAATGGCCGAAGAACTTAATAAGCCTGATGTTTTGGAAAAGATTGAAAAGGAAATACAATCTTCGAGGATTGACCTGGCCAATGTCCAGATAGCCAACGCCCCCAGAAACGGTTATCTTGTTGGGAAAACGATGGCTCAAGTGGCTGATAATTTGGAAACGTCACTTATCGAAAGCTTCATCAAGGTTATGACTATAACTAATTTTCGGGCTAATGTTTTTATCAAAGATATTAATTTCGAGGTTCTTACCAAAATGCTTTTCGATGAAAGAGCTTTTATTGCCTCTAATGGTAATTCTCCGGCTCCAGGGGAGTTTCTGAAGCATGAACGTTCAACCAACACTTTTCCGAAATTCTTGGGTATGGCCTTGAAAAACGATATGACGTCTTTGCCCGAAGCCATAAAAAAGATTACTTCGGCGCCGGCGCGCTATTTTGAAATTCCGGACAGGGGGGTTATTAAAGAGGGTAAAGTCGCGGATATGGTCATATTAAGTAAAGATAACTATGAGGTTAAAGAAGTTATCTTGGGAGGGCAAATCAGGCTGACGCCCACCGATGGCGGCAAGACCTCAAATGGCTTGGTTAAAGGCGATGTTTTAAAACACAAAGCCTTATGAGAGGGGTAAGGCAGATTGATTATGTAATATCCGTTTCTATTTTCATCTTGATTGTATTTGGTATTGCCATGCTTTCGTCGGCTTCGTCGGATTTAGGCAAGTTGAAGTTCGACGATGCTTATTACTATTTGAAGCATCAGGCTTTGTACGGTTTGAGTTTGGGAATCGTGGGATTTTTGGCGGGCCTGTATGTGCCTTTCGGTTATTATAAAAAGTTTGCTCCGGTGTTACTAATTTTAAGCCTTGGGGCGCTCATTTTAGTTTTTACCCCGTACGGGGTTACTTCCGGCGGAGCCCAGCGCTGGATTCAGTTGGGGCCTGTCACAATCCAACCCGCGGAAATCTTAAAACTGACCTTTATAATATATCTGGCGGCATGGCTTTCGAGTAGCAGGAGAGACAGGCAACACGGTTTGCTTGAAGGTTTTCTTCCATTCCTCGCGGTTTCAGGAATTATTGGTGTCTTGCTACTATTACAGAAATCAACAAGCGCTGTGGTAATAATCATGCTAACGGCCTTGGGGACTTATTTTGTGGGCGGAGCCAAGAAAATTTATATATTATACGCTGTTCTTTTAGGCGCTGCTGTGCTTGCGGGAGTTATTTATTTTACTCCTTACCGCTTGGACAGAGTGAAGACGTTTTTTGAACCCACCCAAGATTCTCAAAACGCCGGTTACCAGCTCAATCAATCTCTTATTACTATCGGGTCAGGAGGAATTTTCGGCGTCGGTTACGGCAAATCAGTTTCTAAAGTTTATTTGCCGGAAAAGATAGGGGATTCTATTTTCGCGGTAATAGCGGAAGAATTCGGGTTTTTGGGAAGCATTGTCCTTATAGGAACTTTTTTTGCTATCGTATTTCAAGGATATCGATTGGCAAAACGCACCGGAGATAAATTCGGCAAGCTATTATTAGTGGGGTTTTCAACCATAATCGGCGTACAGGCTTTCATTCATATAGCCTCAACATCAGGACTTATACCATTGACTGGAGTCCCACTGCCCTTTATAAGTTACGGAGGCACCGCCTTGGCGGTTTTCATGACTATGTCGGGGATCATGTTAAATTTAGGTAAGAATGCGTAAATTCAGAGTCTTAATGACAGGCGGAGGAACTGGAGGGCATATCTATCCTCTTGTTGCCATCGCGGCGGAACTTCAAGTCCTATCCGTTGAAATGGGCGCAAGTTTAAAGTTGCATTATTTAGGTTCCTACGGGCCTTATAGAGAACTCTTGGAAGCAAACGACATTCTTGTTCGAAGAGTGGCCGGGAGCAAGCTCCGGCGGTACTTTTCGTTCGCTAACTTCAT
>JACOTQ010000051.1 GCA_016178255.1 Candidatus Colwelliibacteriota bacterium
AAACTTTAACGAATAAAACTTTCACATCACCTATTCTTGGAACACCAGCTTCAGGAGTGATGACCAATGTAACCGGATTGCCCCTTACAACTGGCGTTACAGGCACCCTTCCAACTGCTAATGGCGGAACAGGACTTTCTGCTCCCGGGACGTCTGGGAATGTACTGACTTCAGATGGAACTGGTTGGATAAGTCAGGCGGCCGGAGGTGGTAGCGCCGGCTCATATTTTGGAGATGGTTCTGATGGTGACCAGACAATCGGTGGCGATACAACACTTTGGCAAGACACCTTCTACAACAATCTAACAGTTAATTCGACTTTAAACCCCAATGGGTACAGGATTTTTGTCAAGAATACTCTGACAATTAATTCGGGAGGTATCATTCGGAGGAATGGAAATAACGCCGCAGGTGGTGGGAGTGGGTCAAGTTGTTCGGGAACTGGGGGAGGCGGAAGTGGCGGAGGCGCAATAGGTGCTGGTTATATCAAAGGTACGCCAGCGGGTGGAGCAGGCTCTGGGTCAACTGGGTCAAGTGGAAGCGGTGGAACCTCGACATCTCAAAGTATTGGGGTATCTGGGGTTTCCGGTGGTTCGGGTGGCAATGGAACCAGCGGCGGAGGGGGAGGGGGCGTTAGCGGACTATTTGTTGCTTTCAAGGCCGGCATTACCTCATTCTGGAATGTTACTTCACTCTACGATATTACCTCAGGTTTCACTTTCGCTCCGATTCAAGGCTCGGCTTCATCAGGTGGTGGCGGTGCTGGTGCATCAGGCAACACGAATGGTGGTTGTGGCATTCCTGGTGGTGGCGGAGGAGGCGGAGGAGGCGCTAGCGCCGGCGGCATAGTCGCGGTATACGCCAAAAGCATCGTCATTAATGCGGGAGGAAAAGTTCAATCGAATGGTGGAAATGCTGGTGGTGGTGGCACTGGAGCCGGACCATGTAACTGCACTTGCAACATAGCGGGTGGTGGCGGAGGAGGCGGTGGTGGTGGGGGAGGTTCTGGAGGAGTAATAGTTCTCATGTACTCTTCTCTTACAAATAACGGTACACTTGAAGTTCTGGGAGGCGCCCCTGGAGCCGGCGGGTCCAACGGAAACGGAGGAGTCACTGGGCAAATTTCGGGTTGCACTGGTGGCAGCAACTGGGGTTCTAATGGTAGCGGTGGCACGACTGGCAACGCAGGAAAAATCTATCAGTTCCAAATCTAACTTCTAATTTTCATTCCAGGTGTATTTCTTTCTTGAATTGACTTAAACGCAATTTTAAATTTTGGTGCTTATCTAAACTCGGGTCGCTTTCCATAATTTTTTCAGCCGCCGCGCGTGTATTTTTGACCAGATTCGGATCTTTCAGGGCTTTCATCGCCACATCCGGCATCCCGGCCTGTTCTTCGCCCAAAAATTGTCCTGGACCTCTTATCGCCAAATCTTTCTCGGCAAGCTCAAATCCGTTTTTAGCTGTGAGAAGCGATTCCAGTCTTTGATGGACCGATTTTGTCGTGGATTCACTGAATAAAAAACAGAATGATTGATATTCACCCCGTCCGACTCTTCCCCTGAACTGATAGAGTTGAGCGAGCCCGAACCGTTCCGCGCCTTCTATCATCATTATCGTGGCGTTAGGCACGTCTACTCCAACTTCAACAACGGAAGTGGAAATGAGTATATCTACATCGCCGTTTACAAACTTATTCATTATTATTTCTTTTTCTTTCGCCCTCATCTTCCCATGAAGCATAGCCACTCTCAAATCAGGAAAGATTTTCTTCGATAGCTTCTCGTGTTCTTCTTTAACGTTTCTAACTTCTAAGATGGCAAGTTGACGTTCGCTTAATTTTTCATTTTGATTTTTGATTTTTTCATTTAAGTCATCCGTTTCTATTCTTGGACAGATGACGAAAACCTGTCTGCCCCGTCTAACTTGCCCTCTTATGAAAGCGTAAGCCTTGCCTCGATTAACCGAATCCACAATCTTGGTGATTACATCTTTTCTGCCCAACGGCCGCTCGTTTATTGTTGATAAATCCAAGTCACCGAAAACAGTCATCATTATTGTCCGCGGAATAGGCGTGGCTGACATAGAAAGGAAGTGCGGCACCATGGAACCTTTTTTCATAAGAGCCGCGCGTTGTCTTACCCCGAAACGGTGTTGTTCATCAACTGCCACCAGCCCTAATTTTTGAAATTCGACGTTCTTTTCTATAAGCGCGTGAGTGCCGACAATTATCTTCACTTTTCCGGAGGAGATTTCTCTCAGGAAACTGGCTTTCTTAACATCCGTTTCTAATTCATCGCCGTAGAAAGTCCTGGCCTCTTTGGAAACCAAAAGACCAATACCGCCATCAAAACCTCCGAAAAATTTTCTTAACGTTTTGTAATGCTGTCTTGCCAGTATTTCCGTGGGCGCCATCAGCGCGATTTGATAGTCATCGCTTGCCGCCGCTATGGCCGCGATGCCTGCCACTATCGTCTTTCCGGACCCCACGTCTCCTTGGAGCAGGCGATTCATTGGTTGGCTTCGGGATAGACCGTGAAGTATTTCCCCGAGAGATTTATTTTGTGATTCGGTAAGTTTGAAAGGTAGCCCGCTTAATATTTGGTGAACAAACCCATTTTTAATACAAATAGACGGGGCCCTTTCCTTTGCCAGTTCTGCTTTTTGATAAATGTTTTTCAGCTGGAGCAGAAACAATTCCTCAAACGCGAATCTCCTTCTAGCATTTTCAGCTTCAGTTATGTTGTGGGGTAAGTGAATTGCCCGCAAGGCAACATTCACTTCCGGCAATCCATTTTGCCGCAGGATTTCTATTGGCATAAATTCCTTGATTGGTTCCAAATTGTGAAGCACAAATTCCGTAAAATAGCGTATCCCTTTGGAAGTTAAGCCTTTAGTCTCGGGATAAATTGGG
>JACOTQ010000065.1 GCA_016178255.1 Candidatus Colwelliibacteriota bacterium
CCTTCGCATTATCCGGCCTCGTTTATCGTCATATTGCGTAAGCTCCACAATCACCTTATCACCGGGAAGGATTTTGATGTGATGAATGCGCATCTTGCCGGATAGATAAGCCAAAACTTCCCTTTCATCATCCAACTTTACACGAAAAGTGGCCCCCGGTAGAGCCTCTAAAACGGTACCGTTTATCTTGTCCAACGGGTGCATACTATCACAACTTATACTCTACGTCAACGGTAATTTTCCCCGAATTATTAGGCGCGCGCATCACCCAAAGCGGCCACAATTTCACGCCGCCCGATTTGAATCCAGGGATAGCGTAAACTACAGTTTTTATCTCTGTTTCGTTTTTGCCGGCAATTGATGACTTAAATTTCTCTACGTCAAAAGGCCTTGCCCAAATTGACGTAAAGTTGAGTGACGACGACATTTCTCCCCTCTTAAAATCAAGCCGGGTATCATCGTAGTTAAAGGACTTCTTCCTTAAAGTTAAATCAATCTTTGACTCTGATATCAACTTATTGGCCAAAACGCCAATCAAATCATTTTCCTTAAAACCTATTGTTTTTATTTCACCGTAAGCGGTCACGGAAAACTTACCCTGGGAGTCGGCGACATCGTCAATTTGCTCCCTGGTGATTGACCAATCTGATGCGTTGTTCAATATTTTTATGTCCGGCGGAAGTTCCAAAAATGTAGCGGTTTTAAGGGACGCCCGCAGAACCGTTTCGATATCTTCCTTGGCTTTCTTTATATCGGCGTCAGTAGGAACTTTCGTCACCCCCGAAAATCCCCCAGCCATCGGCTGCAAAGAAACTCCGTAGAAACCTTCGTATCTTGGCGAACCTTGAAATCCAGGAATGCGAAACTTTGGAATCGGCCCGACATTATAATCGGGGCCTGGTTTTTCAGCGGTAACAGTTACGTCAACGCCGGATGGTGTTACTTTGCCGTTAGTGATTTTAGCGCCGGGGACGACAATTGCCTTATCCGTTTTCCAGATCTTCCCGTCGGGAGCCGAGAGTCTCGTGTTTTTGACAAGCGCCTGTGATTCAGCATTAAAAGCGTTATAGATAGTAACTGTTCCTTTTGAATTTTTTTGAACGTTTTTAGTCCCGGTCGCAACGTACAACTTAGTAACGTTTTTGGTTTCGCTAAAAATAACCCCAGGCAACCTAATTTGATTATCGGCAAAACTCGCGGTCTGCGTTTTGCTCCCCACGAGAAGTGTACCCGCGAAATCCCAATTTATTTCTTCGAGCGCTAAACTTACATTTGCTTTAGGAAGCGCAAACGCGGCGAAAGCAATAATTCCGGTTGAGAGTCCCACCAAGAAAACAACCATGACGACTTTCATGAAACTAAATTTACCCCTTTGAGGCGTGGCCGCATCTTCTTCGTATTCGCTTTTAATTCCATCCTTGCCAGCTTTATCGGGCTTAATTTCGACGATAGGAGCGGATATTACGTCAGAGTCCTTGGCAATAATATCCACCATTGATTTCCGCTTCCCAAAAAAAGTGTTCACAGCCTTGAAGCCGAATGATTCGGCTAATTCCAGAACATCGTCGTCGACAGATTCTATAGTCAGAATTTTCCCCGCGGATTTAGCTTCCCTTTTTAGAAGTTTGAAATTGTTTCTTGAGGTCGAGATAAGAGAATTTTTCGGGATATAAAGAGAGGCTTCCGCCTCCGGTGCCTTGATTACCTTTTCTATAACCGCGAGGGCGGTATCGCTTTTAGCTACATAAATCTTATTCATTCTTTACTGTGGCATCAGCCATTTTATTCTTCTTCTGGCCAACTGGTTAAGCCAATCATAAACATTATAAGAGTAATTATAAACTAAATCTTCAATCTCGACATCCGGATTAACTTCGCGAAATTTAACCCTTTTGTTGTGAAGGCTAAAGTCTTTTAGATAAAGGTGAGCCGGAAGAAGAAACGCGCCTTTCAAGTAAATGGGCGGTAGTTTTTTGGAATCAATATCCTCAAAATTACGCACGCACATGGTAAGACCGTTTAAAAACGTCCTGAATGATTCTTTAAAAATCTTGTCCATTTTCTCCGAGACAGCAACGGATACGTTGTTAGCGGTATACAACTGGAACAATTGCCAAACCGTACCGTCATCTAATTCGAAATATTTCTTGTAGCTTTTAATTAAATCGGCTTTCCCCCAATCAAACTCACTTAGATAAGAAGTTCTTAAAGGGGTGGTAAGGAATATTGTGGTAGCCGATTCCCCAACCTCGACATAGAGAAGGTTCTTGAGTCCTGAAACTCTTGAGAGCAGATAAGAGACGGTACTCCCTTTTTCAAAAATGTTTTCCGCTTCGACCGCCACCTCCCTTCTTACCATTGTTATACAAAGCGTTATTTCAAAGCTCTTTCCGGTAAAACCGTGCGGATTCAAAACTTCATGCCCGTCTACCTTAACTCCCACGACTCTCGCGTCCGCCAGAATAAGGTCGGTCTCATCAATATTAAGCCGCGCGGCGGCTTCCTGTCTCAACTTGTCAAAACACTTCCAAACGGCTTTGGAAAGATAATTCTCCAAGTCAGATTCGCTTAAAGCCTCCCGTGTTTCGTGCGGCAACGTAATTGAAGAGAAAACGGTAACAGCCGAGTTTGAATCAAGCCCGATAATTTTATTTGATGGATTCACTCATCGCATTATAAGCGATGTCTAAATTTCAGTCTAACTTTCAAGAACCGCCTTGATGCGTCTTACTCCGGCGGAGACTGCCCCTTCTTTCACTATCCTGAAATTACCAAGTTCGCCCGTGTTCTGAACATGAGGCCCGCCGCAGAATTCCTTGCTGAATACACCGCCCTTTTCATCCTCCGCGAAATAAACTGAAACCACATCGCCATACTTGGCTCCAAACTCCATTTGGGCGCCGATTTTCAGAGCTTCATCCTTGGACATTTCCCTGCGGACCATGTTTAATTTCCCTTTTATCTTTTCGTTCACCATATCTTGGACCTCCACGATTTGCTCTTTAGTCATCTTTTCCGGATAAGAGAAGTCTATTCGAAGCCTCTCTGAAGTAATATTACTACCCCGCTGTTTGACGGTCTCTCCCAAGACCTTCTGAAGCGCCGCCAAAAGGAGATGATGGGCGGTGTGAAGCC
>JACOTQ010000036.1 GCA_016178255.1 Candidatus Colwelliibacteriota bacterium
GACCAGACATCTGGCCAGATTTTTTTGAAAACCCCCATCAGGCCGGAGGCAATAATATGACGATATTCATCGCCAACCCTCTCAAGAGGATTGAAACCGATGGGATAATTCATATCGGCCGGGTTGAAATAAATGACGTCATCAATTCTTTCTTCGGGAATGAAATTTAAGATTTTTTCCGCGAAGTCGCCGTGTGGGTCAACAAGCCCCACTCCCCGGCCAGCGAGAATATCTTCGATGACCATATTCTCCATCATCGTGGTTTTCCCGCTGCCAGTTTTCCCTATAAGATACAAATGACGCCTGCGGTCATCGCTCTTTATTCCAAATTTAGTTTTTTTATTCCTAAAATTTGTTTGTCCGATAAATGTTATTTCGCTCATATTATCATTCTACTCTATTGGCAAATTAGGCGGAGGGCCGCCTTTTTTAGATTCCAGGTGACGCAGGCTTGGCGCTCCGACTGAAGTAATAGGCGGGTGATAAATCGTGGCCAATTCTTCAGTATTCAAGACGGAAGTTTTAAGCTTCAACGCGACCCTTGGTTTGGGATGAAGCGGCATAGTACGATTTCGATAAGCGGCAAAGAGTTTCTTTTTCTTTTTCTTGAGTTTTGAATGCCTGAATAAATAACCTCGCAAGTTCCTTGCCAATATTGTAATCGTCCCTGGGTTGGGACGAAACGAATTTAAGTTCTGGGTACTGAATTGACGCATTGCCCCCATTACGGCGGAAACATTAGAAGGCGTAAAAGAGTCCTTCTTATCAAGATAAACAAACCTTACCAAGGTTTCGAATCCAAGCTTAGAGATTTTATTTTCAACGGCTTCTAAAATGTCGCGTTCCCCGGGAGTGAGGATTTTATTAGGGCCGGGCTTGTCATCGCCCGCTTTTCCAGTTGACCAAACCGGATACTGGTTAGCCGCCAAGGTCAGGTTACTCATGAACTCGCCGATAGAACTAATTATCTGACCCAACCAACCAGGCGGCGGAGCTTTTTTGCGGCCCATAATTTCGTCTATTATTTCTTGAGCTTTTTTCTTCGTCTATCTCCTCAAAAAATATTCATCGTTCGGCAGATCCAGTCCGAACATAGACGTGTAATCTTCGACTTCGTGAAGCTCCGCCCCAGTATATTGAGAAAATATGGCAGATTTCACGAGGTCTTTGTAGTTTACGGGAAAGCGAATATAAAAATGAATACCGTGGGCTAAACCCACTAACTCAACCGACATCCAATCCTCTATCTTACCTTTAAACCATTTATCTTTTCGTTTTATACCACCGCTATAAGTGCCATAAAGGCTTGAAAAAACTTGTTCCATAGCCTTCGGAGATTTGAGGTTATCCTTGGGAATTTTAATCTCCAGAGTCTCCCATTTTATATTTTCTATGAACTTGCGCCTGATACTAATAAGCCACCAGTTGCGAATTATGATTATCAGGGCAAAAGCAGCAAAAAAAATAACCAATAGCCGGCCCGATTCGAATATTCGCGCAGCAGTTTTTATAATTGCCTCGGGCATTTAAAATTCGGGCGAAATCAGCTTTTTAAGTGTTCGCGAAGCGTATAAGTGCCCCGGCCCATCAATATAAACCGCGGGTCTTTAATCAATTCATTATGCACCGTGGCAGGATGAGCCCTCTTAGTTCCGTCTAATTTGTTGACTAAAGTCGCAACTTCTTTGAAGTGCATTGGAGCTCCGGCTTTTCTTAAAACCAAAAAACTCTTGTCTCTCACCGTCCTGGGATTAACATGAATCCAGTGCTTGGCCCCCAAATCATTATAAGGACCTATGCCAAAGTTCTTAGAAGCCGAGAGATAATTCAAAATCATTGATTCGGGCAACTCAAATTTAATAACGGCCACTTTTATGAACCTACCAAAATCGCGTTCTTTGAAATTCATTAAGTGCTCTGCAAGCGCGATAGCTTTTTTATAAGCCCTTATATCGTTATGCCAAATACGATGCCAGTCATCGGTGCTTTCAACTACATCGGGTTCACCCATAACTTTTGCAAAAAGGTAGAGCTCTCTCTCAAAAACGGATTTTTCGTATTTAATGCTTAATAAAGTACGCAGGTCGCTCACGAGCAAATCGTTCCTACGCAGGTTGCCCATTTTGTTTAAGTAATCATGAATGAGCGCCACAAAATCAGCCGCCTCTTTACGGTCTATGGCTTCCCGCAGAATCCTTAAAGAATTTTGCTCGATTTGCCTTACTCTTTCTCTGGTTAAACCATAAGCTCCACCCAGAGACGCCAAAGTTTCGCTTTTTTCTCCTTGCAAACCATAACGTCTCGTCAAGATATCAGATGACCTTTCGTCGAGCTTATCCATGGCCCTCGCAATTAATTTACGAGTAGTTATTACATTATTAAGCACGGTAGCAATTTACAATTTTTACGAGCATAAGTCAACGCCTTGACAGTTTTTGCGCGACAACCAAAAGGGGGCTGGCTACGAAAATTGATGAGTAAGTCCCCATAATGGTCCCGATTAACATTGTGAGTATGAAAAACTTCAAATTGACAGGCCCCAAGAGATATAGCGCAACCAAAACCATGATAAGAGTGAGTGATGTATTTAAAGAACGAATGAAAGTTTCGTTAACGCTCTTATTAACAATGGCGCTTAGTTCGGCATCACCTCTCGTAAGGAGCAAGTTTTCCCTAATTCTATCAAAAACCACTATTGTGTCGTGCACCGAAAAGCCCATAACAACAAGTAACGCAACAATGAAATTGGTGTCGACCGTTACTCCGACAAATTTTCCTAACGCGGCAAAAACCCCGGCGGGGATGATAACATCGTGCGCGAGGGTAATAAGCGTTATCAATCCGTATTTCCATGAACTTATCGGACGCGAGACTTTTCTAAAGACATACGCAACGTAAAGAGATATTCCCAACATTACCAAGACAACTCCCCAGATTGCCTTTTGTCTCAAGTCCGCTGAAACCGATGAACTTATGCTCCAAAAATCCAAATCTTTAGCATCGCTAAATTTGCTTTTAATAAGACCGAAATAACTTTGCCTGTCGCTGTCAGAAATCTCTTTCAGGGTAACCGCGTAAACACCAGCCCCGGAATCAAAGGCTATGCTTAATGGAATAGATTTAATCTCGGATTTGAAGAATTCCTGAATTTGACCGCTATTTGAATTAGGAATCATAAGCTGCCAAAGAGACCCACCGGTGAAATCCACCCCCAAACGAAACCCGAAAACAGACATACTGACAACCCCCGCAATTACAAGAAGTCCGGCAAAGCCGAGGAATATTGTTTTATGTTTTATAACGTCGAACATCATTTTCTAATAAAAAGTTTTAACATAGTTTTCGTAACGAATATGGCCGATAGCATGCTGACCATCACTCCTAAACCCAAGGTCAAAGCAAAACCTTTAACGAAACTGGAAGTAAAGAAATAGAGAACGCCCGCGGTGATAATGGTGCTGGTGTTTGAATCCCTGATTGAAAGCCAGGCCCGCTTGAAGCCCTCTTCAATCGCGGATGATTTGGCGAGTCCCCTTTTTAGCTCCTCTTTCGTACGCTCGAATATAAGAATATTGGCATCAACAGCCATACCGATAGACAAGATGAATCCGGCAATTCCCGCGAGCGTCATCGTAAAGCCTGGAACCAAGCCGAAAACGCCTGATTTAAAAAGGGCCATGCTAAGTACCGTGTATATTATTAAAGCTGTCGCTGCAAAAAGCCCCAAAAATTTATAGTAGATGAGCATGAAAAGGATTACGAGTATTGTACCAACGACGCCCGCAAAAATTATCTTTTGCAGAGAGTCGGCGGCGGCATTGGCGTCAACGGTTCTTTGATTAACAAGTTTTATTGGAGCGGACAAGGCGCCAGCATTAAGTCTTTGAACGAGCTTCGTCGCTTCATCTATCGAAAAACCTGTTCCGCCTCCGGAGATTTGAGCGTTTCCTCCAGAAATTTTCTCGTTAACCCGAGGAGCGTCCATGAATTGATTATCAAGAAAGATAGCCAGATTCTGTCCGACATTCCTGCCGGTTAACTCTTCAAAGATTTTCGCGCCTTCACTGTTGAACTTCAAATAAACAATGGGTTTGTTTAAATTATTAAAACCTAAAGATGCTCCTGTTATGTAACGCCCGGTTAAATTAGTGGGAGTAAAAACTGCATTTTCGCCTTCGACCTTCATTTCCCTGAAATCAAGATTTGGAGTTTCTCCTATTTGGCGCACGGCATCCTTTAAGTCCTTGATTCCGGCAAGGTCAACTATTAATTCATAAGAGCCTCCTCTTTTCGCGGTTGTTATCTTGGGTTCAGATACTCCGTAGGAATTAACCCTTTTTTCAATAACGTCTTTCAAACCGCTAACGACGGAGTCGTAATCTTTTTGATTAACTTGGCTAAGGTCAATGTCATAGATAAGGCTGGTTCCTCCGACTAAATCCAGTCCCAACCGCCAAGGCATATATTTAACGCCCAGATTTTTTGGAAAAACGAAAACAGCTGACACCGCCGTCACGATAATGATTATAATGAAAACAATTACGTTAAATCTGTTGCTTCTCATTCTTATTTTATAAAACCACTGTCCGCCCACCAGGAATTTCACGTCGCTCGTATCCACT
>JACOTQ010000053.1 GCA_016178255.1 Candidatus Colwelliibacteriota bacterium
GCTGGGGCAAGCATATCAACCCCGGTTTCCTTCACAAAAAGCGCTGCTTCAGCCGGCGATGTGAGTCCCTCTCCGCTAATCACCGCTCCGGCTGGAATAGCATCCAGTATCATTGAGGAAGTTCCAATGTACCCTATCTCGCCCTCAACAACAATGTCGGGGTTAACCGATTTCACATATTCCACAACCTCCTTAGTTCTTTTGATGTTTTCATCGATAGGAAGCTTCGCTCCATCGAAAATAACAGAGTCGTACCCGGCTTGAACCGCTTTCTTCACTTCATCTAAAGAATAAGTATGGTCGGCATTCAGGAAAATCGGGTAGTCATATCCTTCTCTAAAACTTTTCACTAAAGCCGCGGCCAGACGGACTCCGATAAAGTTTCTCTCGCCCTCCGAAACCCCTATAATAACGGGGAGTTGCAGCTCGCTGGCGGCTCGGAATATCGCTTTCAAGGCCGTGATATCCGATATATTAAAATGCCCTACCGCGATTTTATTCGCTTCCGCGTCACTAATTATCTTTCTTAAGCTAAACATTTAAAATTTGATAACGCCTTTATCAAAGTTTTCTATTAGAAGTTTCTCCATATTTTCATCTCCGCCGACATATTCGGAGAAAATCTTTGTCCACATTGCCTCTCTTTGATGATAATTGAAATTTTCTTCCTTCCCTTCCATAAATGAAACCAGAGACATCGCGTTATCCTCCAAATCAAAACTGACAACGTCTTCCAAGCCGTTCACGAATAACCCTCCAACCCAGTCCAAATTGTGCCACAAACGCAAACCGGATTCCTGACTGCTCGCGGCGAATAATGTTAAATCACTTTCGCCCCGCGACCAATGCATTGACTCTGGGTTCACTCTGGGCATAAAAAGTCTCGGGTCTTTGATGTTCTCTTTGGCAAGATACCGCTGAACTATAATCCATTCTCCCGATGAAATTTTATACACATCCGGAACATCCCCTCTCAAGAGAGATTTTAATTTTTCCGAAAAATCGGCTTCAGTAGAGTACTTACGGAAAAGCTTGGAATAGAAATCAATCTCGTGAAAGTAATGCAGGAACAGGGCGAAATCTCTCAAAAACTTCCCCGGAACCGATTCTGCAACCGGGTTCAAGAATATGACTCCAAATTCCTTTAGGTGACTCAAATTGTGATGCTTCTTGGCAACAAATTTTTTCGCGATTTCCGTCCAAGCCGGCCCCAAAACTCTTACTTCTATATCTCTCTCTTCAAAATCAGCCGCAGTGAACCCGCTGTACACTTCCTCAAACGTTTGATGCATCCACTCATTGGACTCGATAAACCTTAAAGGGCGGCCGCCTTCTCAAACTCATTCTTGCCTTCTATCGTCTGAAGAGCATTGAAAAGCTGGCCTTCGTGGTCGAAAATCGTTTTTCTCAAAACGCCTCTTACATGGGAAGTCGAAGAACTGTTGGAATCAAGCATCTCCAAAGTCGATGCTATAATTTTTACATTTTCCTCGTAGACTTTATCGAGAATGCCTGCCCGGCCGGTTTTCTTTGACATTTCCGCGTCCAACCCCTCAAGCGCCATATGGTCTACCCCCAGAACCCTCGCGAGAAATTTACAGGCTTCCATATCAAAATATTTTCCTTCTTACAATCGCAAGGTTTCTGAAACGAGGCGAATTATCAAACTCTTTTTTAGTTAGAGTCCCTTCCGTAGCCCCCAATTTCTCGACGACAGAAGTTGCGTTAGCGCTAGCGAGACGTATGGCGTATTCAATATTGCGAGGGTCGCAAACTCCTTTGACCTTACAGGTTTCGCCCACTCTTATTAAACCGGCTACGAATCCAGAGCCATACGCATCACCGGCTCCGGTACGGTCAACTAATTTCCTCTCTTTAAATGTACCGGCTTTATATACGAACCTCCCATCGGAAACAACAGCCCCTTTGGCGCCCGACGTTACCACCACGACTCCCGGGGTAAGTTCGTCCAATTTTCTAAACACATGTTTTGGTTTTTTAAAAGAGGTGTTCGTTAAAGCCGCCGCCTCGCCTTCGTTTAGAACTAAAAGCGAAATATCTTTTAGACATTTTATAAGCTCCTCTTTGCCCTGTAATAAATGCTTAAAACTGGGGTTTAAGGCGACCGATACGTTATTCTCCCGAGCCGCCTTAAGAAGCTGCCCTAATAATTTATAAGACTCCCCAGGCAACGAGACATACCACCACTTACTCTTCAGCTTACCCCAATCCACCGACTTTAAAGAGAAGCTCTCCATTGCGCCGTGATAGCTCAAAATTGTCCTCTCTCCTGCCTGAAGCAAGAGAACCGAGAACGCGGTTGGGATTGAAACGGCTGAAATGAAATCAGTGCTTATGCCTTCCTGTCTTAATTTCTTTTTTACTTCAACGCCCTCTGCGTCATCGCCGATTCTTGTCAAAACCGCCGCTTTATATCCTTGCCTTGAAAAAGTAACCGTTGCATTGGCAGCGTTTCCGCCGACAGTAAAATAAACATCGTCGACACCTATCTTCTCCCCGGCTGGAACTACGAAAGCCCGCCCGGTAGGAGTTTTAGGAAAAGGAATTGATTTGAAATTAGTTTTAAGAAAAACGTCTCTTGTTGTGGAACCGATTGCGACTACATCAAACTTCATAACCTATAGTTTACCTTGTTAGCGGTAAGACGGCAAAGAGGCAAGCCTTTTCATCGGCGCGGAAAAAGATTATTACGAAGTTTTTTCCCGGACTATCTCAATTAGCCTCGCGGGAGAAATGTCAACCTTAGATAAATATTCAACATTAGGCATATTTTTCATTGATTCGCTAAGTTCCTTACTAACATAGTTAGTAAGGACAACCACCAGAACTTTATCGAGCTCTTTCTTTTCTCTAACAGCTCCCAGGACCGCTAAACCTGAAATATCAGGCAAAAGAAGGTCTAAAACTATTACTACCGGCACAGCAACGCTACCTTCCACGATTTTTTTAATAGTCTCCAGCGCTTCGCGGCCAGTCCCCGAGGAAGAAACCGCATAGCCTGCTTTCTCAAAAGCTATCTGATATAACTCAATTATACTACTCTGGTCCTCGATTATAAAAACAGATTTCTCCACCCTATTAAAACGGTTGGTTTATGTTATTTTAACCCCAGCATTTCCTTGACTATCGCCACAAGCTGTTTAGGACCCACCTCCATTTTCAAGAGATACTTGGTGTTTTTAATCTGGCTTATTTCATCTTTCACTTTGTCGCTGCTGAAATTCGTAAACATAATTACCGGAGTATGATCGAAAAGAGGATTTTTTCTGATTTCATGAAGCACCTCCATGCCAGAGATGTCAGGCAGAAGTATGTCAAGAATCATCACGTTAGGCCTGTTCACATCCTCGGTAGTGTATTTTTTAAGGCGCTCAATAGCTTCGCTTCCATTGTAAACATTTTCCACTATAAAGCCTTCCGACTCAAAAGTAATTTTGTAGAGCTCTGCAATGTCGGGCTCATCTTCAACGAATAACAATATTCTTGGCTGATTGTCAATCATATTTTATATCTTAAAAAGAATACAACATAACGACTGTCAAATCAAACAATCTGGCTAAGCTTAACAACAAATTTTGCTCCTTTGTCCGGACCGTCGCTCTCCGCCGAAATGTCTCCGCCATGAGCCTTTATAATTTCCTTAGTTATGTAAAGGCCGAGTCCGGTACCCTGTGTCTTTAGGGCGGCAGTTCTATCGCGGACGAACTGCTGAAACAAACTTTCTTTGACGCTTTGGGAAAAACCCCGGCCGGAATCGGCAACAGATACCGCCACCGAGCCGTTTTCAGTCTTAATGACCACTTTAACAAATCCAGAGCTCGTATACTTAATGGCGTTGTCAACAAGATTTTGAACGGCTTGCCGAAGTTTTAATTCGTCCGCATTAATGGTTACGACAGGGCTTGATGTTTCAAAAGAAAAATCCAGTTTTTTCAGGTCCGCAAGCGGCTTTAAATCTTTCCACACGGAAAAAACTATCTTTACCAAATCTGTTGGAACAAAATCGTAGGTCATTTTTCCCTCTTCGATAGCTCGTGCGTCAAGAAAATTGACAATGAGGCGGTCTAGCGCGTCGGTAGAATTGGATATTTTAGTCACGATTTCTTTTACCTTAGAAACTGAATTTCCGCTTCCCGTTAAAAGATTGGCGTAACCCTTGATTACCGTCATGGGTGTCCGCAGCTGGTGCGAAGCAAAAGACAAAAACTCACGCCGAGCCGAATCAAGCCCCTCTAACCTCCTGTTGGCCGATTCTAAATCTTTGGCAAGGTGTTCAAATTTTTCACCCTCATTAATTTCCCGCATTGCGGTTTGAATCAGAACCGTTCCCAAAACACCCACGACAACCAAAAACCCGCCGTCCATTATTCTATCTTTGATTGTGGTTGACGCCAAGAACCTAAAAAGAGAAAAAATCCATATTGACGACATCAAGAATTCTATGGCAATGACTTTGATATCAAAAAGATGGTGCTTCAAAATCGCGTAAGTAGAGAGAAGGGCGAAAACCGAAACCGCTAATGGCCCGAACTCGCCTGTAGTGTAATTCCCCAGGAGCTTCGGCAAAATCAGATTAGTAACTGCCGCAAGAATCCCTGATGTAATGAGGCCGACTAAAACGAGATTCATCTGGATTCTTTCCACTCTATCTAAATCGTTCCCCTTCGACATCAAGTTATACACGCCGCCCAAAAGACAGAAAAAGAAATAGGCACTAAAGACATAGTAACCAAAGCCATAGATGTTCTGTTGGACTCCGCTGTCATATACAACTTCCGTAAGGACATAAGGCGTGAACAAACTGACTGCCATGACAGCCAAAGTAGATATTGAGAGCAATTCAATCGGGAATCTATATCCTTTATTCTGCTTCGGGAAATAGTAGGAAAAATAATACATAAAGAAAGCAATGAGGGCA